>JAEVHO010000387.1 GCA_016802835.1 Micromonospora sp. ATA32
GACCCTGCTGGCCGCTGTGCCGCTGATCGCCGGTGACCACGGCTGGTTCGGCTACGGGCCGCGCCGGCCGTGCGGCCCTGGCACCAGCTCGACCTGCCCTGGGTGCCCGGCCTCGACCTGCGCTTCCACCTCGGGGTGGACGGCATCTCGTGGCCGCTGGTGGTGCTGACCGCGCTGCTCACGTTGCTCTGCTGCGGGTACACGCTCTGGCGGGTGCCCGACGGCGGTAGCGGTCGAGCCCTGGCGGCGCTGCTGCTGGTGGTCGAGGTCGGCATCCTCGGCACCTTCCTCGCCCTGGACCTGGTGCTCTTCTTCGTCTTCTTCGAGGTCGTCCTGCTGCCGATGTACGCGATCATCGCCGGCTGGGGCGGCGTGGATCGGCGCCGGGCGGCCCGGAAGTTCGTTCTCTACACGCTGCTCGGCTCGGTGCTGCTGCTGGTCGGCGTCTTCACCGTGGTCGCCGCCGCGGGCACCGCCGACCTGGTCGCGCTGACCGGTGGCGCCGGGCTCTCCCGGGGTACGCAGCTCGCCGCGTTCACCCTGCTCGGGCTGGCCTTCGCGGTGAAGAGTCCGCTCTGGCCGCTGCACTCCTGGCTGCCCGACGCGCACACCCAGGCGCCCACCGTCGGCAGCGTGGTGCTCGCCGGGGTGCTGCTCAAGATGGGCACGTACGGCCTGATCCGGGTGGCGGTCGGGGTGGCCCCGCAGGGCGCCCGCTGGGCCGCGCCGGTGCTGGGCGTGCTCGCCGTCGCCGCCATCCTGATCGGTTCGCTGGTCTGCCTGGCGCAGGACGAGCTGAAGCGGCTGATCGCGTACTCCAGCGTCGGGCACATGGGCTTCGTGCTGCTCGGCATCGCCACGCTCACCGCCACCGGCATCCAGGCGGCCCTGATCGGCAACATCGCGCACGGGGTGATCACCGGCCTGCTCTTCTTCCTGGCCGGGGCGGTCAAGGACCGTACCCACACCGGCGCACTGGCCGAGCTGTCCGGGTTGCGGGAGACCGCGCCCCGGCTGGCCGGGCTGCTCGCCTTCGCCGCCGTCGCCTCGTTGGGGCTGCCCGGCCTGGCCGGCTTCTGGGGTGAGGCGTTCGCGGTGATCGCCGCGATCCAGCGGGGTGGTGCGCTCTGGACCACCCTCGGGGTGCTGGCGGCGCTCGGCGGCGCGCTGAGCGCCGCGTACTTCCTGCGGCTGCTGCGCCGGGTGACCCACGGTCGGCCGAGCGCGGTGGTCAGCGGTCTCGCCCCGGGCCTGGCCGGGGCCGAGTTGACCGCCTGGGCGCCGCTGGTGCTGCTGGCGCTGGCGGTCGGGCTGGCGCCGGCGCTGGTGCTGGGCCTCGCCGCCGACCCGATCGACGCCCTGCTGGCGGTGCTCCGGTGAGCGCGAGGAGTGAGCTTGCGAGCCCCGCAGTCGCGAACGGAAGGCAGGCCGGGTGAGCGCGAGGAGTGAGCTTGCGAGCTCTGCAGTCGGGAACGGAGGGGGGCTCCGGTGAGCGTGGTGCAGAGCGTCGACAACGTGGCGCTGCTGCCGGCTTATCTGGCGGCCGGCACCGCCGTACTCGTGCTCCTGGCCGACCTGGTCGTCGCCCGGGCCGGCGCGACGGTGGCCGTGGCGGTCGGCGGCGCCGTCGCCACCGCGCTCGGCTCGGCGCTGGTCGGGGCGGGGGAGAGCCGGCGGACGTTCTGCGTCGGCGCCGACTGCTCCTACCTGCTCGACGGCCGGGCGGCCCTGGTCGCGGCGGTGTTCGCCCTGCTCACCGTCGGGGTGCTGGCGCTGTCGGGCCCGCTGCTGAGGTCCCGGCAGGTGCCGGTGGGGGAGTACTGCTTCCTCCTCGCCTGCTCGATGACCGGCGGAGTGGTGCTCGGTGCGGCCGGCGACCTGATCACCCTGATCGTGGCGTTGGAGACGCTCACGCTGCCGCTCTACGTGCTGGTCGGGCTGCATCGGGGCAGCCTGGCCGGTGCCGAGGCGGCCGTCACCTTCTTCGTGGTGAGCGTGGTGGCGACCACGCTGACCCTGCTCGGGGCGGCGCTGCTCTACGCGGTCACCGGCGGGCTGCACCTGGGGCGGCTCGGCGCGCTCCTGGCGGACCGGCCGGAGCTGCTGGACGTGCCGCTGACCACGGCGGCAGTGGCGTTGGTGGTGCTCGGGCTGGCCTTCAAGGTGGCCGCGGTGCCGTTCCACGCCTGGGCGCCGGCCACCTACGACGGCGCGCCGGTGCCGGTCGCCGCGTACCTGTCAACCGCGTCGAAGCTGGGCGGGGTGGTCGCCCTGCTCGCGGTCGTCCAACGGGCCCTGCCGGCCACCGTCACCGGTCCGGTGCTGGCCCTGCTGGCGGTGCTGACCATGACCGTCGGCAACCTGGTGGCGCTGCGTCAGCGGCGGACGGTCCGGCTGCTCGCCTGGTCGTCGGTGGCCCAGGCCGGATACATCCTCGCCCCGCTGGGCGCGCTGGCGCTGGCCGCCGACGCACCGACGAGGCCCGCGCGGCGCGTACGCGGCGGCCGTCGCGTACGCCGTCTTCTTCGTGGTCCTGGAGCTCGCGGCCTTCGCGGCGGTGGTGGCCCTGCGCCCGGCGGGCGCCGACGGCGGCACGATCGACGACCTCCGGGGTGCCGCCCGCCGGCATCCGTGGGTCGGTGCGGCGTTCGCGCTGGCGCTGATCGGGCTGGCCGGCCTGCCGCCGGGGCTGGCCGGGCTCTTCGCCAAGGTGACCGTGGTCCGGTCGTTGCTGGACGGCGGCGCGGGCTGGCTGGCGGTGGTGGTGGCGGTGAACGCGGTGATCGGCCTGGCCTACTACCTTCGCGTCACCGCCACCCTGTACGCCCCGCCCGCCGTGCCGGTGGCCGCGCCGTCCCCTTCCGCCCGGGCCGGCTTCGGTTCGCCGCCGCTCGCCGGCGCGGCAGCGCTGCGTCCCGGACGGTCGCGGTCGCGCTGGCCGTCGCCACCGTCGTCGCGGTGGTCATCGGCTTCGCTCCCCAACTGGTGCTGGACCTCGCCGCCCGCTGATCGGCCGGCGGGGCCCGGAAAGCCGCGATCTGCTGCGAACCGGACTGATCGCCGCCGGCGCGGCGGGCTCGCCGCCTTTTTCAGGAAACTCCCAGTCATTAGTCGGATGGTTGAGGGGAACCGGATTGTTGAACCGGTCGGCGGGTCCCGCGTGGTCCGCGCACCGAAGGAGCGATCGTGTCTCACAACCGCCTCAAGACCGCAGCACTGCTCGGCCTGCTGACCTCGTTGATCCTCGCGGTCGGCTACTGGTTCGGCGGTAGCGGCGGTCTCGTCATCGCCGTCGTCGTCTCGTTGCTGATGAACGGCGTCAGTTACTTCTTCTCCGACAAGCTCGCACTGCGCTCGATGCGGGCGCAACCGGTCACCGAGGCAGAGTTCCCCGACCTGTATCGGATGGTTCGCGAGCTGGCCACCGAGGCGCGGCAGCCGATGCCTCGGCTCTACGTCAGCCCGACCTCGCAGCCCAACGCGTTCGCGACCGGTCGTAACCCGGCGAACGCCGCCGTCTGCGTGACCCAGGGGATCACTGAGATCCTCGACTACCGCGAGCTGCGTGGCGTGATCGGCCACGAGCTGTCGCACGTCTACAACAGGGACATCCTGATCTCCAGCGTGGCCGCCGGGCTGGCCGGCATCATCACCATGCTGGCGAACATCGCCTGGTTCATCCCGCTGGGCGGCGGGGACGACGAGGACCGCCCGAACCCGGCCGTGCTGCTGCTGACCCTGATCCTGGGCCCGATCGCGGCCACCGTGATCCAGTTGGCGATCAGCCGGAGCCGGGAGTTCCAGGCCGACGCGTCGGGCGCTCAACTGACCCGGGATCCACTGGCCCTGGCCAGCGCCCTGCGGAAGATCCACATGGGCACCCAGCGTCGGCCGTTGCCGGCGCAGGGGCAGCTGACCAGCACCGCCCACCTCATGATCGACAACCCGTTCAAGGCCGGCGCGGGCATTGCCGCCCTCTTCTCCACCCATCCCCGGATGGAGGAGCGGGTCGCCCGGCTGGAGCAGATGGCTGCCAACAGCGGTCCGGTGCAGTTCCAGCGCTGATCCACTGAGCACCACGTCCGCCCGCGACCGGTACGCCGGCCGCGGGCGGACCGCTGTCCACCGCCGGTGTGAGCGCACTAACCGTTTCTCCGGCACACCGTCCGACGTTAGGGTCGAAACGGCTCTCACCCATTACATCCCCCTGGAGGTGGACGGTGGCCGCACTGCGCCAGTACCTGGGCGTCTGGCGGATCCCCGGCGCCCCGATGCTGCTGATCACCGGCATCATCGGGAGGCTCGGGATCGGCATCACGCCGCTGGCGCTGCTGCTGGTGGTGGAGCAGGTGACCGGCCGGTACTCGCTGGCCGCCGTCGCCGGCGGGGTCTACGCCGTCGCGGGCGCCGTGCTCAGCCCGATCGCCGGCCGGATCGCCGACCGGGTCGGGCCGACCCCGGTGCTGCTCGCCACCGCCGTCGCGCACCCGCTGGCCCTGGTCGGGCTGCTGCTGGCCAGCCGCTCCGGCGCCGACGGGCTGCCGATTATCTACCTGGCCTCCGGGGTGGCCGCGCCACCTACCCGCCGCTGACCGCCGCGATCCGGGGCGCCTGGAACGACCTCACCGGTCCCGCGTCCGGCCGGGCACACCTGCGGAACACCGCGCTGGCGGCGGAGACCTCGCTCTTCGAGATCGTGTTCGTGCTCGGGCCGCTGCTGGTGGCTGGATTCGTGCTGGTCGCCGACGCGTCGGCCGCCCTGCTCGGCGCCGCCGTGGTGACCCTGGCCGGCACCTCCGCCGTGGCGCTCGGCCGGGTGATGCGGGGTTGGCGGCCACACCCGCACGACAGCCACGCCAAGGGCCTCGGCCCACTGCGGGTCTCCGGCTTCCCGGCGCTGCTGGTCTGCGTGGCCGGGCTGGGCATCGCCTTCGGCGCGGCCGGGGTGACCGTGCCGGCGTACGCCACGGAGTACCACCGGTGGCGACGCGGAGACGCCTGGCCGGCGCCCTGCTCGCGGTGTGGGGGATCGGCAGCGCGGCCGGCGGCTTCTGGTTCGGCACCCGGCCGGCGGCGCGGAACCTGACCCGGCTGTTCGCCTGGCTGCTGCCGCGCTCGCCGCCACCTTCGCGGTCTTCGCGATGATGCCGACCCGGCCGCGCTGGGCACCGCGCTGGTGATCGGCGGGGCGCCACTCGCGCCG
>JAEVHO010000388.1 GCA_016802835.1 Micromonospora sp. ATA32
GGCCGGGGGTAGGTGGTGCCTGGTCGTCCTGGCGGGGGGGCGGGTGGCGACCGGGCGGGCGGCTTCGCGGACGGCCTCGGCCAGGGCGACCAGGTCGTCGGTGGTGGGCGGCGGGGCCTCGAACTCGCCCTCGTGCCGGACCACGTCCCAGCCACGCGGGGGCGGTCAGGCTCCGGGCGTGCGGCTCGCAGAGGTCGTAGGTGTGCGGCTCGGCGAAGGCCGCCAGCGGGCCCACCACGGCTGTGGAGTCGTTGTAGACATAGGTCAATGTGGCGACCGCTTGCCGGGGGCAGCCGTTACGGGAGCAGCGCCGAGGTGACCTCACGGCGGCAGGGTATCTCCCTTACCGGGTCCGGCGCACCGGTTCGCGTTGCGACACGCCCGTCTTGGAGATCACAATTCGCCGAGCCGGACGTCGAGCTCACCCCGCCGCGCCACACCGGCGGACAGCCGCAGGACAACGAGCCGCGGGCGCTACCCTGAGCCTCATGACGAGCCCGGAGAACCGCCGCCCCGGCCCCGGCCGGCGCACCCATCGCGACCGGCACGGGCGCGGTCTGCGTGGGCGGCTGGTGCCGGCGACCGTGCCGTTGGCCCGGACCAAGGCGGAGGTCTTCGACGACCTGGTGCTGGACACCGTGGAGACGCTGGAACGCCGGTTCGCCAAGGAGTTGGCCGGCGTCGAATTCGCCGTCGAGGACGTCCCGCCGGACCTGAACGTCTACGACTCCGACGTGCTGGAGGACGGCGAGGTGCCGCTGGCCCGACTGCTGCCCGGGCGACCGGGACGGCAGGAGGTCCCGCCACGGATCGTGCTCTACCGCCGCCCGCTGGAGTTCCGCGCGATGGACCGCGAGGATCTCGCCGATCTCGTGCACGACGTGATCATCGAGCAGGTGGCGAATCTGCTCGGGGTCGACCCCGACGAGCTGACCTAGGAACTGGCCGGCCGGGCGGCCCCCACCGCCCGGGTCCGACACCGCTCAGGCGACCCGCCGCTTCAACTTCCGCCGCTCCCGCTCGGAGAGCCCACCCCAGATCCCGAACCGCTCGTCGTGACCGAGCGCGTACTCCAGGCACTCCGTCTTGACCTCGCACCGTCCGCAGATCCGCTTCGCCTCGCGGGTCGAACCGCCCTTCTCGGGAAAGAACGCTTCCGGGTCGGTCTGCGAGCACAACGCCCGCTCCTGCCACTCCGGCGCGTTTCCGAGCAGGTCGGCCACCTCAAGCTGGCCGTCCATCAGATGCCTCCTTGTCGCGCACCGGCGTCGCCGCCGCTGCAACCCCCCACGCGAAAGGCGTGCTTGTCCGTCCGGTACCAATTTGTTGCGTTCCGTTCGAACAACCCCATTCAAATTACACGCGTGTAATGCGTGCGCCGTCAAGCGGAACTTGATAATGGAGTCGCCCTCCCGACAGGCCCCGGACAACCAACCCGGCCACCCGGCCCCGCAACCTGCCCTATCGATTCAGACCCCGGACGAGTAACGCCCTCACCGGCGAGTTGCCCGAGTTTTTCTGCGGTGGCGCCCCCGCCGCCGGCGCCCTCGAACGCGCCGGCGGAGGATTCGATGCGCCGCCACATCACGACCTGACCACCCCACCAAGATCGCTGATCTTGGTGGCACAGGTTAACGCGGTTCGGTCCGAACCGCCCGTCGAGCCGGAAACGCCGACAGCGCCCCGTCCAGATAGTGGACGGGGCGCGGCGGCCCGGAGACGACCGAGGGGTCAGCTCGCCCCCGGCGGTACGCTGCTCGGCCAGACGAATTCGGCGACCCTGCCGCCGGTGACGGAGATCGCCCCGGCGGATGTGTGGTCGTCCCACCAGACGGAATAGATGCCCGCCGGCAGGTTCGGGTAGACGGCACTGTGGAAGATGCCGTCCCGGACGTGCCGCTCCCGGACCGCCGAATGGGTACGCGGTCCGACCGCCCCGTCAGCCCGGCTGATCTCGATCTCCCGACCGTGCTCCTCGCGTCCGGTGTAGATGATCAGTGCGCCGGAGTCGCCACCCAGGTCGAGCAGGACGCTGCCGCTCTCCGAGGGCCCGTGGCTGTGCTCGTGCATCGCCTGACCTCCGTCAACTCAGGACGACGCCGGCGGGTTGTTGAACCCGTCGTACGGCGTGCCCAGGAAGGGGAAGTTCCCGAGGAACGGCGCGCTGACGTCGGCCGCGCTCAGGCCCGGCGTGACGGCGCCCGCCGCCGCGTCCGGGGTGAAGGTCTTGTCCACCAACGGCACGGTCACCCCGGCGATCGCCCGCAGCGCGATGCTGACCACATCGTCGCCGACCCGCCGGCCGTTGGGGAACCCGGCGAGGTCCCCGCCGAGCACGCCGAACCGGTCCGGCTTCCGGTTCGGCGGGATGGCCGTGTTCAGCCGCAGCATGTCCGCCTGGACCCCGCCGGTGGCGTTCGTGAAGCCGTCGATCAGCCCCTCGGGGATGCCGGTGAGCAGGATCGCCACCAGGTCGGCCCGGGCCTTCTTGGACTTGTTCAGCGCGTCCAGCCTCGGGAACACCCCGGGATAGAGCGCCGGCAGCAGGGCGGCCAGTTCCGGCTGCTCGACGAATTTGGCGAACCGCTTGTCCTCCGAGGGCGGCAGCGAGTTCCACAGGTCCTTCTTGGACATCGGGACGATGACCTCGTTGAACAACGGATTGCCCAACCGCGAGACCTGGGCGAACGGGCCGGCCGCGACGTCCGCGGCCGCCTCGGTGCCGATCACCCGCACCTGCCGGCGGGACGCCGACGTCCACACCCCGATCACCGACTGGCGATCGGCGACGCCGTACCGGCTGGCCTTGCGGCGCACCTTGCTCAGCGGCACCTGCACCGCGATGGTGTGCACGTTCATCCGGTCCAGCGCGTTGACCGGCTCGCCCTCGGCCTTGAAGATCTTCTTGCCGGCCACGTGCAACTGCTGGAACGGCCGCAGCGTACCGAGGTCGAAGATCGCGCCGAGGTCGACGAAGAAGCCGTCCGCCCGCTGGCCGGCGAAGACCCGCTCACCGGTCGACAGGGTGTAGGTCGCCTGCTTGACCAGGTCGCTGTACTTCGGGATCGACAGCGGCCCCACATTGCAGGGTGGGCAGGGCAGTTTGTGCGCCAGCCGGTGCTCCCGGCCGTCGGCGATCCGGGTCAGGCTGTAGAACTGCCGCCGATTCCAGTTCTTGCTGTCCAGCGACTCGATCGGCCCGGTGTTGTAGAGAAAACTGTTCGGATTCGTGATCTCGGTGCTGAATTCGAACCGGTAGGTAACGTCGGGAAGGCCGTCACCGTCGTTGTCGATATGGATCTCGTATCGCACGTCGTCGCCGAACTCGAAAAAGTTCGGGCCGCCCGAGGGGAGCTGCAACGGCACGTAGTTGGCGATCAGCGTGACCGTGTCCGGATGGTCGGGGCTCACGAAGGCGTACAGATCGGAGCTGTCGGCGACCGGATCCTTGCTGATCTCCGGAGCTTCGCGGTGGGAAGACATGACGGACCAACCTCACTGGGCGTTCGATCGGATCGGGATGCGGGGCCGGGCGCCGAGAGCCTGCGCCGGGCCTGCACCGGCACCACCCGGCACCGGCGACGTCGGCGTGGCGACGCCGACGGGAAACCGCGGGGCCGCGCCCACGCCGGTCTCCCCGGACGTGCCTCAGCGCCGGCCGGCGGCCCGCCGGAGCCGGTCCGCCAGGGCACGGTCGCGGACCTCGATCCGCGACGTGCCGACGAAGACGTCCATGGTCCCGGAGGCGGCGTCACGCAGGTGCACGACGATCGGATCGTCCCTGCGACCAGCCGCCGAGGGGGCGTTCTGCGCGACCGACAGGCCCGGCACGGTGAGCGCGGCGGCGCCGAGGGTGGCGCTCGCGGCGGCGGTCAACGTCTGCCGGCGGGTCAGTCGCGGCCAGGGCCGCTTCCGCTGATCACTGGTCATGGGCAACCTTTCCGACGGGCGCCGCGTCAGCGCCGTGGGACCCGGTGACCCCGCCGTGGCGGTCGCCGCCGGGCCCTGGTGAGGGGCTGCCGGCGGCGATCCTCGCCGCAACCGCCGCCGGCATCCACTGGTACGGCCGGCGGCGGGGAAAGGTTCGACGTCAACGCGAGGCGTGACCGTACGCGGTCGTCCGCTTGCGGGCCGGCCGTCCGGCCGCCGCCGCGATGGCCCGCAACTGCTCCTCGGTACGCGCCGAACCGTTGTCGGAGCCGGCCATCCGGGAGATGGTCTCCTCCATCAGGGTGCCGCCCAGGTCGTTGCAGCCGCCCCGCAGCATCGCCGCCGTGCCCTCGTCGCCGAGCTTGACCCAGGAGCACTGGATGTTGTCGATCCGGCCGTGCAGCAGCAGCCGGGACATCGCGTGCACCACCCGGTTCTCCCGCCAGGTCGGCCCGGGGCGGGCGATGCCGGCGAGGTAGATCGGCGCGTTGGTGTGCACGAACGGCAGCGCCACGAACTCGGTGAAGCCCCCTGTCCGGTCCTGCACGCCGGCCAGCACCCGGAAGTGCGCCAGCCACTGCCCCGGGTGGTCGACGTGGCCGTACATCATCGTGGAGCTGGACCGGACGCCCAGCTCGTGGGCCGTGCTGACCACCTCGACCCAGGCGGCCGCCGGCAGTTTGCCCTTGGTCAGCACCCAGCGAACCTCGTCGTCGAGGATCTCGGCGGCGGTGCCGGGGATGGTGTCCAGGCCGGCCTCGCGCAGCAGGGTCAGCCACTCCCGGACCGGCACACCCGCCTTCGCCGCCGCGGTCACGATCTCCATCGGGGAGAAGGCGTGCACGTGCAGCTGCGGCACCCGCGCCTTGATCGCCCGGATCAGGTCGGCGTAGACGGTGACCGGCAGCTTCGGGTCGATGCCGCCCTGCAGACACACCTCGCTCGCGCCCGCCGCCCACGCCTCCTCGGCCCGGTCGGCGACCTGCTCGACCGAGAGCCGGAACGCGTCCGCGTCCCGTTCCCGCTGCGCGAAGGCGCAGAACCGGCAGCCGACGTAGCAGACGTTGCTGAAGTTGATGTTGCGGTTGACCACGTAGGTGACATCGTCACCCACGGCGTCGCGGCGGACGTCGTCGGCGATCCGGCAGAGCTCGTCCAGCGCCGGGCCGTCCGCGGCAAAGAGCGCGAGCGCAGCCTCGGCGTGCCCGGCCTCGAGCAGCGCAGCCGGATCGTCGGCCGCCAGCCGCAACCC
>JAEVHO010000389.1 GCA_016802835.1 Micromonospora sp. ATA32
GTAGGGGCCACCGGCGCCGCGCATCGGCGAGGGGCCGAGCTGGTGGTCCTCCATCGCCTTGAATGCCGGCAGCATGTCGTCCCAGCCCCAACCGGGGTTGCCCCGCTCGACGATCGCGTCGTAGTCGGCCGGTGCGCCGCGGGTGTACATCATCCCGTTGATCGTGGTCGACCCACCGGTCACCTTGCCCCGCGTCCAGGTCTCGATCTGCCCGCTGGGCCCGATCGGCTGGGTGCGGTAGTGATACGAGTAGCGCTCACCGCGGAGGGTGAAGAAGAAGCCCTTGGGGATGTAGTGCATCGGGTTGATGTCCGCGCCCCCGTACTCGAGCAGCAGAACCTTGTTGGACGGGTTCTCCGACAGCCTGTTGGCCAGCACGCTTCCTGCCGCGCCCGCGCCGACGATGACGTAGTCGAATTTCATGATCCGCTCCCTCGGGCCGTCCTTGACCTGTGAGCCCAGGCTATGTCGGAAACGGGGAGTAGTCCACGTTTTGCCGGTGGGGTGGGCCACGCCGCGGTCCGCGGCCGATAGGATCGGTCCGATGGCACACACGGACCCCAACCGACGGCGTCCCCGCACGGACCAACGCCGCAATCGCCAGGCCCTGTTGAACGCGGCCTGCGAGGTGTTCGCCGAATACGGTCTGGACGCCCCCCTCGACGAGATCGCGAAGCGAGCGGGCCTCGGCAACGCCACGCTCTACCGCCACTTCTCGGATCGGCGGGGACTGATCATCGAGGTGGTCCTTGGCAGCCTCTCGCGACATGAGCATGCCCTCACCGAGGCGCTCGCCCAGGGCGACGGCTGGTCTGGGTTCACCAGCTTCCTGAAATGGCTGTTCACCGAGCAGGTCAGCGAGGTCAACCACCTGGCCGCGCTCCGGGCGATCCCGGCAGGCGAAAACGCCGAGGTCGACCGACTACGACACAAAACTCTCACGGGGTTGGAGGAACTGATCGCTCGCGCAAAATCCGAAGGCGCGTTTCGTCCCGACCGGTGGGTGGAAGACGTCTTCCTCATGCTGTTTCTCAACGAACAACTCTCGCGCCTCGGCGAGACACCGCAGCGGGCTGCCTCACAACGATTCCTCGAACTGACGCTCGCGGCCGTAAGTGCTGACCGGATCGAACAGCCCAGCCATGAGCCCGACAACATCCTCACACTCCGGCACACCCTCGGGCACGATCTCGCAGGGCTTCCCCGCGTCACGTAACCGGCGGCCACATGCGAAGCCGCGTTCTCCGAGACACCGCATTGATCGAAGGACGGCGTTGTAGGTGCGGTTGTCGACCGCGAGGCGGCGGCCGTCGGCAGGCTGCTTGTACGGGGTGTGGATGCCCTGGCCAGCGCCTTCGTAGCCGGAGTCGGCCAGGGTTCAACCCCACGGAGGGCCAAGGCATCCCAACCGGCCCACCACCTGCGGCGATCACCGTTCGCCCCTCTATTAGGAGGGCCGGGGTTCGGGGCGGAGCCCGGAGGTCTTGTTGCCCTAACCTGCCCGAATGACCAACTCCGGCACGGCTCTCCTTGCTTCCTCGGTCTCGGCAGTCGTGGCCATGGTGGTCGTTGGGCTTCAGCACTCGCTCGAACGTCGCCGTCAGCAACGTGCTGAGAGAGCCGAGCGGCTCGGGGCGTTCGCCACCCGTATGGACCGAGAACTCGTCCGCCTAGCCAACGAGGCCCGCGCGAAGCAGTGGTCGAGGGCCGATTGGCGCGAGGCCCGGGCTGAGCTCTCCGAGGCTGTGAGTACGTACCAGGCACTTGCTCGGAAGAAGCTGGGAGCCGAGAGGTTGTGAGCCCCGCTCTGAACGCCTTATCACCCGGCCGGCCCGCCGATACCGGTCGGAGGTCGCCAGCAGCGGGAGCGGCGGTGAGGCTGCCGGCGGGCGCCGCTCGCCGTCGGTCTCACCAGCCTCGCCGGAAAGCTGACCAATGCCGCTCTCGACAGCCGTCACGTCGGCGGGTTTGTCCCGTACAGCGCGGAGCGCTACATCGAGTCCACGTAGGCAGTCACCTCCGAACTGCTCATCCAGCCCGGTGCCGTGACTCATCGGCTTCTTCGTCGACTTATGCGAGGACTCGGGACGAGCGTGGATTGGCCCTCGCTTCTGACGGTCCCCGCGCTTATGGTCGTGATCATGGAGATCCTGCGCTACGCCGCGTTCAGCGCCGATCCGGCGGGCGGCAACCCGGCCGGAGTCGTACTCGACGCCACCGGGGTCAGCGACGTCGAGATGCTGCGCGTGGCGGCTGACATCGGGTACTCCGAAACGGCGTTCCTCGTGCCTCGCGGCAATGGGCGCTTCGAGGTGCGCTACTTCAGCCCGATGGCCGAGGTGCCGTTCTGCGGCCACGCGACCATCGCCTCGGCAGCCGCCCACGCCAAGCGGCACGGTCCGGCGGTCCTGCACTTCGACACCCGAGCCGGCCTTGTCGAGGTTTCCACCGCCGTGGCACCGGACGGCACGACCACCGCAACGCTGATCAGCGTCGAGCCGCAGACCAAGCCCATTGCTGCCAGTGATTTCGCGGCGCTGCTTGAGTCGCTGCGCTGGGCACCAGGCGACCTCGACGCGGCGCTGCCACCGCGCGTCGCCTTCGCCGGCGCCTGGCACCCCGTCGTGGCCGCCGCAAGCCGACAACGGCTCGCCAACCTGGACTACGACATGAACGCGCTGGCCACGCTGATGGCGCAGCGCGACTGGACGACCATCGACCTGGTGTGGCGCGAGTCCTCTCACGTATTCCACGCGCGCAACCCGTTCCCACCCGGCGGTGTCGTGGAGGACCCCGCCACTGGCGCCGCGGCCGCGGCTTTCGGCGGCTATCTACGAGAGCTAGGGCTGGTCGCGCCACCCGTGACTGTCACCGTGCACCAAGGTCAGGACTTGGGCCGCCCCAGCGTCCTGACCATCGGGATCCCCGCCGAACCGCGAACCGGCATCGCGGTGACCGGCACCGCCGTTGTCCTTGACAGATAGCGACGCGGACACGGCCTTATCGAAGCAGCGCCTGCCTCGGATTACTCCTAGAAGACTCGGCCAACGCCTCATCTCGGCACGAGCGTGCGTCCGGAGACGCTGCGGAGGACTGCGCTGGCATACGGACGGTGATGGGCGCCGACGGCCGGTGCGCTCGCTATCAGCGGCTATGAGCGGATGTTCGCGCCGATCGCCGCTAGATTCGTGCTCGTGGACACCGAGGGGTGGTTCTGGATCAGGACCGTTGGCGCGCCGCGGTACGGCGACCCTCGTGATGGCGAACTGCACCAGTCGACTCGCGAAGGTGCCGCGTTCGCGGCCACTCAGTCGAGACAGAACTCGTTGCCCTCGATGTCCCGCATCACGAGGCACGACTCGTTGTCGTCATCGGCAAGCAGTAGTCGCACGCGTACCGCGCCGAGCGCGACCAGTCGTGCGCATTCGGCCTCAAGTGCGGCCAGGCGCTCTTCACCCACGAGTCCGGTGCCGACCCGCACGTCAAGATGCAGCCGATTCTTGACGACCTTGCCTTCGGGAACGCGCTGGAAGTACAGTCGCGGTCCCACACCTGAGGGATCAGCGCATGATGCGAACGCTGGACCCTGATGCTCAGGGGGCAGTGCGCGATCGAAATCGTCCCAAGTAGCAAACCCCTCCGGTGGCGGCGGTACGACGTACCCCAACACCTCGCACCAGAAACGAGCGACGCGCTCAGGTTCTGCGCAGTCGAAGGTGACTTGGATCTGCTTGACCGACGCCATCGGTCCACCATAGAGGCGGGGTCTTTCGTCGTCCCCACGGGCCCGCCCCTGGCTAGGTTGTGGCGCATGGGGCCGACTCTTGAAGATGAGTGGAACCTTGAGCCGTGGGATGACGATCCTGCGGTGTCGATGCCCACTACATTCGGGAGTCCAGTGAGCCCGAGATCGACGACGAGGGTCGAGAGATCTGGCTTTACGTATACAGCCCACGCAGTTAGTACGATGACCCGGCGGGTAGTGCCCGGCATCGTCTTGACGTCCGCTCATCGGCAAAGTCGGACGCAGTCCACCGTCACGCCAGCCAACGCCCGAACAGCGGCATGTCGTGGCCTTCCGGGAGCGGAACACCCCGAGCTGCCGCATTCCGGGGCCGCGCGCCGGGGCCGGGGCCGCGCCGGCTCAGTACGCCAGCGCCGCCCGCAGGTAGCGCAGGTCTTCCGGCCCGCCCCAGCGGTGCGCCGACAGCCCGGCGGCGCGGGCGCCGCGGACCGCCCAGTCCTCGTCGTCGACGAAGAGCACCCGTTTCGGCGGGGTCTCCAGCGCTTCGCAGGCCGCCTGGAAGTACTCCTTGGCCGGCTTGTGCACCCCGAGGACCGAGGAGTTGACCACCACGTCGACCTCGCCGACCAGGTCGAGGGCGGCGAGGTCGGCGTCGAGCAGGTCGGTGGCGTTGGTGGCCAGACCGACCGGAACGCCGGCCGCCCGGACCTCGCGGACGAAGGCGAGCACCTCCGGATCCACCTCGCCCCGGTAGCGCTGCCATTCCTCGACCGCCGCCCGGGCCCGGTCGGCGTCCCCCACCGACTCGGTCAGCGCGTCGACCACGCTGGTCACCCAGTCGGCGTGGCTGACCTGGCCGACCACCACCGGCTGCAGCCGCCCCCACTGCATGGCGATCTCGGTGAGCACGCCCTCCGAGAGGCCGTACCGGCGCTCCACGCCGGCCGCGACCTGCGGGTCCCAGCGCCGCAGCACCCCGTCGAAGTCCACCAGGAGCGCCGTCGCCCGTTCCCGTGCCACTACTCGTTCTCCTCGCCGCGGCCGAGCCGCTCGTTCTCCTCGGCCCGGTTGAGCCGTTGACTGATCACCTGGGTGACCCCGCTGCGCATGGTCACGCCATAGAGCGCGTCGGCGACCTCCATCGTCCGCTTCTGGTGCGTGATGACGATCAGCTGACTCTTCTCCCGCAACTGCGCCAGCAGCGTGATCAGCCTGCCCAGGTTGACGTCGTCGAGGGCCGCCTCGACCTCGTCCATGATGTAGAACGGGCTCGGCCGGGCGCGGAAGATCGCCACCAGCATCGCCACCGCGGTCAGCGACCGCTCACCGCCGGAGAGCAGCGAGAGCCGCTTGATCTTCTTGCCCGGCGGGCGGGCCTCGACCTCCACGCCGGTGGTGAGCATGTCCTCCGGGTCG
>JAEVHO010000390.1 GCA_016802835.1 Micromonospora sp. ATA32
CGGGCTGCGCCCCGGTACGCCGGACAACGCCCCGATCATCGGGGTGCTGCCCGGCCGGCCGGGAGTGCTCGCCGCCACCGGGCACCACCGGCACGGCATGGTCGGCGCGACCGTGGAGGAGCGCTCCGACACCGAGGTCACCGCCGGTGCGGTGCTGCGCCTGCTCCGCGCCGCCGTGGACCTGCTCCCCGAACTCGCCGAGTACGACCTGGCGGAGGCGACCGCCGGGCTGCGCCCCGGTACGCCGGACAACGCCCCGATCATCGGGGTGCTGCCCGGCCGGCCGGGAGTGCTCGCCGCCACCGGGCACCACCGGCACGGCATCGTGCTCACTCCGGTCACCGCCGACCTGATCACCGAACTGATCGTCACCGGAGAGGCGGACCCGCTGCTCGCGCCCTTCACACCCGACCGGTTCGGACCCGACCAGACGAGGGAGGACGACAGGTGGAAGTGACGGTGAACGGCGCCGCGCGCCTGCTGCCCGGCGACTCGACCGTGGCGGACCTGGTCCGCGCGGTCACCGACCAGCGGCGCGGCCTCGCGGTGGCGGTCAACGGCGAGGTGGTGCCGCGCACCGGCTGGCCGGCGGCGGTGCTGCGGGACGGCGACCGGGTCGAGGTGCTCAGCGCGGCCCAGGGCGGGTGAGCCGGGATGACGTTCACCATCGGCGGCGAGACGTTCGGCTCGCGGCTGATCCTCGGCACCGGCGGCGCGGCCAACCTGCACGTGCTGGAACAGGCGATCGACGCCTCCGGCACCGAACTGGTCACGGTGGCGCTGCGCCGGATCGACACCGCGCCCGGCACCGTCGGCGGGCTGCTCGACCTGCTGGACCGGTGCGGGGTGCGGCTGCTGCCGAACACCGCCGGCTGCTTCACCGCGACCGAGGCGGTGAAGGTCGCCCAGTTGGCCCGGGACGCGTTCCACACCGACTGGGTCAAGCTGGAGGTGATCGGCGACGAGCGGACGCTGCTGCCCGACGGGGTGGAACTGCTCCGCGCCGCCGAGGAGTTGGTCGCCGACGGGTTCACCGTGCTGCCGTACACCAGCGACGACCCGGTGCTGGCCCGGCGGCTGGCCGACGTCGGCTGCGCGGCGGTGATGCCGGCGGGCGCGCCGATCGGCTCCGGGCTGGGCATCTCCAACCCGCACCACATCCGGCTGATCCGGCAGAGCGTCGACGTGCCGGTGATCCTGGACGCCGGCATCGGCACCGCCTCCGACGCGGCGCTGGCCATGGAGCTCGGTTGCGACGCGGTGCTGCTGGCCAGCGCGGTCACCCGGGCCGCCGATCCGGTCGCGATGGCCACCGCAATGCGGTACGCCGTCGAGGCCGGCCGGCTCGCCGCCGGCGCCGGCCGGATCACCCGCCGCTTCCACGCCCTGGCCTCCACCCCGGACGAGGGAAGGCCCGAGCTGTGACCCCCATGACCCGACTGCCGCCGGCCTGGTGGTGTTGACCGACCGGTGGCAGGCGCGGCGTCCGCTGGTCGAGGTGATCGCCGCGGCGGTGGCCGCGGGAGTGCGCTGGGTGGTGCTGCGGGAGAGGGACCTGCCGCGCGCCGAACGGGCCGCGCTCGCCGCCGACCTGCGCCCGATCCTCGCCGAAGCCGCCGGCGCCCTCGTCGTCGCCGGCCCCGACCCCCTCGGCGGCGACGCCGTCCACCTGCCGTCGGCCGGCCCGTACCCGCCGCCGAGGCTCGGACTGGTCGGCCGGTCCTGCCACGACGAGGCAGAGCTGCGACGACTCACCACAGAGGACTACACCACCCTTTCACCCGTCTTTCCGACCAGGACGAAACCGGGGTACGGACCACCGTTGCGCCCCGCAGCTCCGGCAGCTGGTCCGGCAGAGCCCCGTGCCGGTCCTCGCACTCGGCGGCATCGAAACCCCGGACCAGATGCACGCCTGCCTGGAGGCGGGCGCGGTCGGAGTGGCGGTGCTCGGCGCGGTCATGCGAGCCGAGGACCCGGCCGGGGCAGTCGCCACGCTCATGGCGCCCTTCGAGGCAGCGCGGCCGCAGCCCACGAGCGCGAGGGGAGTGAGATGACCCCCCCGGTAGTGCTCACGATCGCCGGTTCGGACTCGGGCGGGGGAGCGGGCATCCAGGCCGACCTCAAGGTCTTCGCCGCCCTCGGCGCGTACGGCACCAGCGTGATCACCGCGGTCACCGCGCAGAACACCCGGGGCGTTGACGCGGTACTGCCGCTGCCGCCGAGGACGGTCACGGAGCAGCTCGACGCGGTGCTCGGCGACTTCGGCGTCCTCGCGGTCAAAACCGGGATGCTCGGCACGCCCGCGGTCGCCGACGCCATCGCCGAGGCGGCGAAGGAGGGCCGGCTGCCGAACCTCGTCGTCGACCCGGTGCTGGTCGCGACCAATGGACACCGGCTCGGCGTGGTCGACGCGGTCCAGCGGCTGCTGCCGTACGCCACGGTGGCGACGCCGAACTGCGCGGAGGCCGCGGCCATCACCGGACGCCCGGTCACGACGGTCGAGGAGATGGTGGCCGCCGCCGAAGCCCTCGCCGCCGGCGGGCCGGCGCACGTGGTGGTCACCGGCGGCGACGTGGACGCGGGCGGCGAGTCGGTGGACGTGCTGCACGGCGCCGGGGTGACCACGCTGCTGCGGGGGAACCGCGTCGCGACCCGGCACAACCACGGCACCGGCTGTTCGTTCTCCGCGGCGATCGCGTCCGGCTCGCGGCGGGCGATCCGGTGCCGGCGGCGGTCGAGGCCGCCAAGGAGTACGTCGCCCGCGCGCTGACCGGCGCGCGGGACTGGGAACTGGGCGCGGGACGCGGCCCGCTGGACCACTTCGGCTGGTCCGGTTGACCACCAGGGAGGCTGTCATGCAGGTACGTCGCAAGGTCTACGTCGAGGGGACCCGACCGGACGTCCGGGTGCCGTTCGCCGAGGTGGAGCTGACCGGGGACAACGCCCCGCTACGCCGCTACGACACCTCCGGTCCGGGCTCCGACCCCGAGGTCGGGCTGCCGCCGCTGCGCGGGCCGTGGATCGCCGAGCGCGGCGACGTCGCCCCGGTACGCGGCGCGGGCACCCCCCCTCGGGGGTGCGGACGGCAGGCGCCCGACCCAGCTCGCCTATGCCCGGGCGGGCCTGGTCACTCCGGAGATGGAGTTCGTGGCGGTCCGGGAGGGGATGGCGCCGGAGTTTGTCCGGGACGAGATCGCGGCCGGGCGGGCGGTGCTGCCGCTCAACGTCAACCACCCGGAGTGCGAGCCGGCGATCATCGGCAAGGCGTTCCTGGTCAAGGTGAACGCCAACATCGGCACCTCCGCGGTCAGCTCGTCCATCGCCGAGGAGGTGGAGAAGCTGACCTGGGCCACCCGGTGGGGCGCGGACACGGTGATGGACCTGTCCACCGGCAAGCGGATCCACGAGACCCGCGAGGCGATCGTGCGCAACTCGCCGGTGCCGATCGGGACCGTGCCGATCTACCAGGCGCTGGAGAAGGTCGGCGGCGACCCGGTGAAGCTGAGCTGGGAGGTGTTCCGGGAGACCGTCATCGAACAGGCCGAGCAGGGCGTGGACTACATGACGGTGCACGCCGGGGTGCTGCTGCCGTACGTGCCGCTCGCGGTGGACCGGGTCACCGGGATCGTCTCCCGGGGCGGCTCGATCATGGCGGCCTGGTGCCTCGCACACCACCAGGAGAACTTCCTCTACACCAACTTCGCCGAGCTCTGCACGCTGCTGGCGGCCTACGACGTCACGTTCTCGCTCGGGGACGGGCTGCGCCCCGGCTCGATCGCGGACGCCAACGACGAGGCCCAGTTCGCCGAGCTGCGCACCCTCGGCGAGCTGACCAAGGTCGCCTGGGAACACGACGTCCAGGTGATGATCGAGGGCCCGGGACATGTGCCGATGCACAAGATCAAGGAGAACGTCGACCTCCAGCAGGAGTGGTGCCACGAGGCGCCGTTCTACACCCTCGGGCCGCTGACCACGGACATCGCGCCCGCGTACGACCACATCACCTCGGCGATCGGCGCCGCGATGATCGGCATGTTCGGCACCGCGATGCTCTGCTACGTCACTCCCAAGGAGCACCTCGGCCTGCCGGACCGGGACGACGTGAAGGCGGGCGTGATCGCGTACAAGATCGCGGCGCACGCGGCCGACCTGGCCAAGGGGCACCCGGGGGCACAGGACTGGGACGACGCGCTCTCCAAGGCCCGGTTCGAGTTCCGTTGGGAGGATCAGTTCAACCTCTCGCTGGACCCGGAGACCGCGCGGTCGTACCACGACGCGACGCTGCCGGCCGAGCCGGCGAAGACCGCGCACTTCTGCTCGATGTGCGGGCCGAAGTTCTGCTCGATGAAGATCACCCAGGAGCTGAAGGAGTACGCGGCCCGCGGCATGCAGGACAAGTCGGCGGAGTTCCTCGCCACCGGCGGCCGGATCTACCTGCCGCTGGCCTGATCCGGTCCACCAGGTCGACCGGCCGAGTGCGCACGGGTCGGGTCGACCGGCCGAGCGCGGACGGGTCGAGGCGAGCGGCGGGTCGTGCGGCTGGGTCGGGCCGACCGGACGCTCAGTCGCGGTGGTGGCGGCCCGAGGAGCGCCGGGTGCGGGGCCTCGCGTTCTCCGACTCGTCGGGTTCCGGCGCGGGGCGGGCCAGCCCGGTCACCCAGTCGACGTACTCCTCGTCGTGCGCCGGCACCGGCTCCGCCTCCCGGGGCGGGTCTGACCCGGCGGCGGCGTCCGTGGCCCGGTCCCGGTTGCGCCGGAACAGCCCGCGCCGCCGCCGGGACTTGCCGGTGTCGGGCGTGGCCTCGCTGGCCGGCGGCTCCGGCGCGCCGCTGCCTGCGGTCGTCCGGGGCCGGGATCGTCGGAGGGTCCGGCTCCGACGGGTTCGGCGGGGGCGCGCCGGAGCGTCGAGCGCGGGCTGGGGCCGGGGGGTTCGCTCTGCCGTCGGAGGCGGTCCGCCCGCTCGGGCGGCATTGCCGAAGGCGTCCCAGCTCGGTCCGCGGCCCAGATCGGGCAGCGGCGCCCGGTGCCGGGGCCGGGGTGTCGGGCCCCCTGTGGTGGGGCTGTCCGCGCTCGGCTCCGGATCGGACCGGTCCTGCGGAGCGGCGTGCCCCTGCGCTGCGCGGCGGTCCTGCGCGGCCCGGTGCTGCGCGGCGGCCCG
>JAEVHO010000391.1 GCA_016802835.1 Micromonospora sp. ATA32
CGCGCGTACCGGCTGATCCCGCTCGTGGCTCGGCGTCGCCATGCTGGCATTCGCCCTCGTCTACCGGCCCCCCACGTCGGACGGCCAGACCGCCATCTTCCTGCCCGGGCTGCTGCTGATCATGACCGGCCTGATCCTCGCCGGTCCCTGGCTGACCATGATCGGCGCCCGGGTCATGGCGCGGCGCGCCAGCCGACCCGCCACGCTCATCGCCGCGCGGCGCCTCGCCGACAACCCGAAGGCCGGCTTCCGTGCGATCAGCGGCATCATGCTCGCCCTCTTCGTCACGAGCGTGGCCGTCGGCGTGATCACCACGATCGTCGCCAACCGCGGCCCGGCGCCGATCGGATCGACCGGCGCCGGCACGATGTCCACCGTCTTCACCGAGAACCCACCGTCGGTGCCCGACACCGTGCTGACCGACCTGCGCGCGATCCCTGGCGTGCGCAGCGCGACGGTGGTCCGCGAGAACCCGGTCCGCGGCACCGATGGGTGGGTGGTCGCGTGCACCGATCTCCCGGCGGCGTACGGCCGGTGCGCCGATGGCGCCATGGTTGCCGAGGTGCCGATGAGTCTCATGCCCTTCGAGCAACCGGCATCGTCCACGAGGGTCTGGCCCGCCGCATCCGTCACGGTCGGCGAACTCCAGCGGTTGCCGGTGGCGTCGATCGTCGTCGGCACCGACGCTTCGGTCGCCGCGCTGGAACGCTCGCGCACCGTCCTCGAGGTTGCCTACCCGACGGAATTCTGGGTGGCCCCCAACGTGCCCGGCGACTGGGAGTCGGACTTCGCCAACACGCTGCGCGGCTGGAAACAGCTGGCCAACGTCATCATCGTCGCCAGCCTCGCACTCGCCGGCTGCAGCCTCGCGGTCAGCGTGGTCGGCGGTCTGAGCGAACGCAAGCGCCCGTTCAGCCTGCTGCGACTCAGCGGCGCGCAGGTGCGGGTGCTGCGCCGGGTGGTGGCCCTGGAGAGCAGCGTGCCGATGCTCGCGGTCTCCGTGGTCGCGATCGGGATGGGGTTACTCGCCGCGCAGCTGTTCCTCAAGGCGCAGATGGACTACACGCTCACCGCACCGGGCGTGGAGTTCTTCGTGATCGTCATCGTCGGGCTGGTGGCCTGCCTCGGCATCATCGCCTCCACCCTGCCGTTGCTGGAGCGCATCACCGGCCCGGAGACCGCACGCAGCGAATGATTGAGCCATTCCGCGTAACGACAGGTGCTGGGTAACCGATCGCGCTTCGGTGCGGCAACACGCCGGATCCGTTGTGGTCGAACGACAAAGACGCAGAACCCCGGTATGAAGGTGTTCCTCCAACAGCTCAACTTCATACCGGGCTTCTGCATCGACGATGAGTGTCACATACACCTCGATGCTGCCGGAACGCAACGAGACGCTGGACTTCCTGACCCTGTGGGGCTCGAGAATCAGGTTACGTCGGCTGACCTGCGGTTCTGTGTGTGCTCGACGCTGGTGTGCCCGACAGTATGGAGGCCAAGAGCGCGTCGTTGGTGTACCTGCTGCTGCGGCAGGTTCTACGGATGTTGACCCAGCTCGCCCGCGATGGCGGGGCCAAGGATGTGGAAATCTTGGTGCTCCGCCATCAGGTGGCGGTATTGCGCCGCCAGGTGCACCGCTCCGACCTCGAACCGGCCGACCGGGTGGTGCTGGCGGTACTGTCGCGGCTGCTGCCCCGCCACCGCTGGTCGGCGTTCTTCGTCACCACGGCGCGACGTTGTTGCGGTGGCACCGCGAGTTGGTCGCCCGGCGGTGGACGTACCCGCATGCGCGGCCCGGCCGGCCACCTGTCGACGCGCAGGTGCGTGAGTTGGTGCTGCGGCTGGCCGCCGAGAATCCCTCGTGGGGGCATCGGCGTATTCAGGATGAGCTGCTCGGCCTCGGTCATCAGGTGGCGGCCAGCACGGTGTGGAAGATCCTGCACCGCGCCGGCGTCGACCCGGCGCCGCGGCGGTCCGGACCGACCTGGAAGCAGTTCCTGACCGCCCAGGCGCACACGATCCTGGCGTGCGATTTCTTCACGGTCGACACCGTGTTCCTCCAGCGGATCTACGTGCTGTTCTTCGTAGAGATCGCGACCCGCCGGGTCCACGTCGTCGGGGTGACCGCCCATCCGACCGGCGCCTGGGTGGCGCAGCAGGCGCGCAACCTGCTCATGGACCTCGATCAGCGTTCTACTGGGCTGCGGTTCCTGCTGCGCGACCGGGACACGAAGTTCACGGCCGTCTTCGACGCGGTGTTCACCGCCTAGGGCATCGATGTGATCAAGACTCCGCCGCAGGCGCCCAGGGCGAATGCGTTCGCCGAGCGGTGGGTGGGCACCGTACGCCGCGAATGCACTGACCGGATGCTCATTCTCTGCGAGCGTCATCTGGCGGCAGTCCTGAGTGAGTACGTGGCGCACTATAACGGCCACCGTCCCATCGTTCGTTGGACCAGCAGCCACCGAACCCGCCACCACAGGTCGTAGACCTGAACCCCGCCCGGGTCCAGCGACGCCCAATCCTCGGGGGCTTGATCAACGAGTATTCGCAGGCGGCGTAGCCAAAACTCAATTTTTCGAGCCCGACAGGCTAAGGCGGGGCCGCAGTGCGACCCCGCCTTAGCCGGCGGGTGGGACTATCGCCCGAGGCGCTGGAACTGATCCGGCGTGAGCTTCTGCGACGGCCCTTGGTACATCGCGTTGAAGATCATCTTCTCTTCGCCCCGGTTCCAGGTGCGGAACCCGATCTCGCTACCGAAGGTGACGACGGAGCCGCGACCCACGGTCCAGGACAGACCGTTCACCGCGCCGTTGAGGTACTCGCCACCGATTAACCAACCGCTCTGCAGTTGCTCGCCGCTGTCCGGGTACTTCGACACGACCTGCACCGGGTACTTGTTCGGGTCGGTGAGCTCATATGCACGGTCCTCGTCGAACCAGGCGGGGTTCTTCGGATCCATTCCCCAGGCGACCGGGTTGTTGCTGTCGATCTCCTGACTCAGCAGCGCTCCCGGGCAGTAGAAGACCGACGAGTCGGACGGCAGGATGGACCGCAGCGGCAGCTCGAACAACTGCTGCGGGGTGTTCGCCCCGCTGCCGTACGCGACCAGCGTCCCGCCAGCGGTGACGAAGTCGCGAAGCTTGTTCCAGCCGTCCTCGCCGACGCCGAACGCCCAGCTCCACTCCGCCGTGTAGTTGTTGGGGTTCAACCCGTTGGTGATGGAGTTCTTGCTCACGCCGGTCGGCATGATGATGGCGTCGAACCTGCCGGCGAGGTTCGTGTAGTCCTGCGCCTTGACGACCGAGTAGTTCACGCCGTACTGGTCGAACATCCACATCAGCCAGCCGGACTGGAGGTTGTTCGCCGGCTTGAGCAGACCGATCTTCGTGCCGGGCTTGAGCTGTACACCTTCGATGCGCGGCACCGCCGAGAGGGCGAAGACCGCAATTCCGGTGCTGCTGGACTGGTTCTGCAGGATCTGCCGGGCGGCGTCGGTCGGCGGAACGATGAACGTGCCCGCCGGGAAGGTGCGACCACCGTCGGCGAACTGCTTGGCAGCCCGGAAGGTGGGGATGCCCTGCTTCTGCAGCTTGGACACGATCTGGAAAACGCCGTACGACTCCGCGCCGAGCGCGTACGCGCCGGTGGCCGGGGGTGTCGCCGGCATCGTGACCGCCGCCGGCTTGATCTCGCTGAGCAGCTTGGTGCTAACCGAGAACGCGCTGGTGACCAGGTTGGCCTGGAAGCCGAGCAGCATCGGCAGGGTCTGCGCGGTCACGTCGTACGGCCGCTGCGGGGGTCCGTCGGGGTATTGCAGGAGGTGCGGGTACTCCTGCACCTCCAGCAGCGTCTTGGCGAACCCGCTGTAGGGCTGGTTCATGTAGATGATGTACGACCCGGCTGGGTACTGCTGCCCGCCGGCGCTGAACGCCGACTGCGCCTGACGAATTTCGACGGCGCCGGTGTGCAGGATGTCCAAGGCGTCGCGGACCGCCTGCGGGTCCCGCTGGCCGGCCGGGATGATCCAGGCGCCGGTCCGGGAAACCGCCTTGGCCCCGACCCGGTAGAAGTTGTAGAGCCAGTTGTAGCGGTCGTACGCCACGGCCTCAATGCCCGAGTAGAAGGCCTGCGAGACGTAGTCAACGATCTGCCGCAGCGTCCAGGTGTTCTGGTCGTACGGCTCGATGAAGCTGATGGTCGATTGCTGGGAACCGATCGGACCGTTGCTGACCAGCGGGTACGCGAGGTTCGAGCAGCTGGCCGCCTCGGTGAGGATGCGCACGGCGTTGTGGTAGACGCAGTACTGCCGCGACGGGGTCCAGTAGTCGTACGTCAGCCGACGCCCTTCATGCCGGCGGCGGTCATTCCCCGCTGCATCGCGAGGCCGAGCGAGTCGCTCTGCTGCACGGTGATGGAGTCGATGTTGGGGTCGTACGGCGACAGGTAGGGCGGCGTGAACATCCGCGGTGCGCTCGAGCCGGCCTGGTGCGAGTCCTGCAGCACCTGCGGGTGGTACTTGTTCTGGATCTGTGCGGCCAGATGGCTCTCGACCTGAGTCAGCATGAACCAGTCACGGTTGTCGTCGTGCCCGGTGTACTTCTGGTAAAGGTCCGGATAGGTACGGGAATAGTTGGTGCCCGCCGTGGCGACAAAGTGGTCGTTGACCTTGACGAGCCCGTCCGGGTTCTGACAGGCACCAGCAGGATCACCAGGTCGTCGAGGATGTTGTTCATGTACTCGGACTGCTCGGTGGCGAGGCGGTACGCCCACTCGATGGTGGCCTGCGAGTTGCCGACCTCGGTCGAGTGGATGCCGGCGTACACCATGTAGAAGGGCTTGCCGGTGCGGGCGAGTTCCTCGGCCTCAGTCGGGGACAACCCGCGGGGGTCGGCCAGCCGGCTGTTGATCTCGACGAGGTTGTCGAGGTTGGCCAGGTTCTTCGGCGAGCTGATCGTGAGCAACACGTACGGGTTGCCCTCGGTGGTCTTGCCGACCTCCTCGAGGTTCACCCGGTTGCTCTTCTCGGCGATGAGCTGGAAGTACGGGAGCATCTTGTCCCAGGTCGCCAGCTTGCCGTCGGACCCGATGCGGAAGCCGAAGTACTGTCCAGGGGTCGGATCGCGGCGGCCTTCGCGGCGCCCGCGCGCCGAT
>JAEVHO010000392.1 GCA_016802835.1 Micromonospora sp. ATA32
GCCGTCCGGCGCGGGCGGGGTTGGTCAGGGGCGGGGGGGCGAAGCCGTAGGGAAGTTCCAGGCGGTGGCGGGCCAGGAGCGCCTGGTCGGTCAGGAGGTCCGCGGTGGGGCCGTCGGCGACGATGCGGCCCTGGTCGAGGATGACCGAGCGGTCGCAGAGCTCCAGGGCGTACGGCAGGTCGTGGGTGACCATCAGCAGGGTCACCGGCAGGCCGCGCAGGATCTCGGCCAGCTCCCGCCGGGCCGCCGGATCCAGGTTCGACGAGGGTTCGTCGAGGACCAGGATCTCCGGGTGCATGGCGAGCACGGTGGCCACCGCGACCCGGCGCCGCTGACCGAAGGACAGATGGTGCGGCGCCCTGTCCCGGTGCTCGCTCATCCCGACCGCCGCGAGGGCCTCGTCCACCCGGGCGGCGAGTTCCGCCCCCCGCAGCCCCAGGTTGGCCGGGCCGAACGCGACGTCCTCGGCGACCGTGGGCAGGAAGAGCTGGTCGTCCGGGTCCTGGAAGACGATCCCGACCCGGCGCCGGATCTCGGCCAGCGCGGCCCGGTCCCGGCTCACCGTCATCCCGCCGACGCTGACCGTCCCCTCGGTGGCGGTGAGGATGCCGTTCAGGTGCAGCACCAGCGTGGTCTTGCCGGCGCCGTTCGGCCCCAGCAGCGCCATCCGGTCCCCGCGCGGCACGGTCAGGTCCACCCCGTGCAGGGCGACGTGCCCGTCCGGGTAGGCGTACCGGACGCCGCGCACGTCCAGGGAGGGAGCGGTCTGCTGCACGTACCCGATCATCTCAGCACGACGGCGGTGGCGGCGATGGTGGCTGCCAGGACCGGCACGGTGGCCGCCGCCAGCCACTGCCCGGTGGTCGCCGCGCCGGCGCCCTGCCAGACCGCCGGCATCCGCCCGGAGTAGCCGCGCGAGACCATCGCCAGGTAGACCCGCTCACCGCGTTCGAAGGCGCGCAGGAACAGCGCGCCGATACCGGCCGCGAAGCCGCGCAGCTGCCAGAGGAAGCGCGGGTCGTCGCCCCGGGACACCCTGGCCACCCGCATCCGGCGGGCCTCGCCGACCAGCACGTCCAGGTAGCGCAGCATGAACGTGGCGATCTGGGTGAGGATCTGCGGGCAGCGCAGCCGGTCCAGGCCGATGATCAGGTCTCGGGTCGTCGTGGTCGCGGCCAGCAGGAGCGACGCGAGTACGCCGAGGGTGCCCTTGGCGATGATGTTCCAGCCGCCGTACAGCCCGTCGACCGAGAGCTGGAGGTCGGCCACGGCAACCCGCTCCCCCGCACCGAGGAACGGCAGCGCGACGGCGAACAGCACGAACGGCAGCTCGATCAGCGCCCGGCTGATCAGCCAGCGAGGGCCCACCCGGGCCAGCGCCGCCACCCCGGCCACCAGCAGGGCGTACCCGCCGAAGGCCCAGAACGCCTCGCGCGGGGTGGCCACCACCGCGATGGTGAAGACCACCATCGCCGCGATCTTGACCTCGGGAGGCAGGCGGTGCACCGGCGAGGTGTCCTCCCGGTAGAGCACGTGCGCGTGTCCGGCGCCCATCCGACGTACCCCCGTCACGCCGTGCCGGCGCGCTGCCGCGCCGCGTCGGTGGCGGCGTCGGCGTTGGCGTCGGCCCGGTCCGCTTCGGCGCGCCCCGCGACGTTCCAGCCGTGTCGTCGGTGCGGTCCCGGTCGGCGCCGTCTCGCGACGTTCCGCCGGTGGGGGCGCTGTCGTCGGTGCAGGCAGTGCCGGCGGTGCCGGCTTCGGCCCGCTCGGGGCCGCGACGGCGGACCAGCCAGAAGATGCCGCCGCCGATGGCGAAGGTGAGCAGCACGCCGGTCACGCCGGAGAGGCCGGTGGAGAGGAACCGGTTGTCGATGCCGCGGATGCCGTAGTCGGCCAGCGGGCTGTCGGCCAGCTCGTGGTCCCGGGCCCGCTGCGCCGGGCAGCTGCCGGCGGTGATGTTGCCGTCCGCGTCGACGGTGCAGCCCTTGAGTAGGGACGAGTCCAGCCCGTCCGGGTGCGACGAGGCGTAGTTGCTGACCAGCCCGGCGAGCAGCAGGGCGACGAACAGACCGCCGACGATGAATCCCCAGGATCGCTTCCTCACCGGACACCTCCGACGAGCGGGACGGCTGCCGGCGCGGCCGGCTTCAGGGCGCGCAGCGCGTACACCAGATCGGGGCGGACCTTGGCGACGGTGACCACGGTGGTCGCGGTGATCAGGCCCTCGCCGATGCCGATCAGCAGGTGGACACCGGCCATCGTGCCGGCCAGGCCGGTGAGGTTGCCGCCGAGGTCGGTGGTGCCCCCCAGCCAGTACTCGAGGACGAAACCCTGGGACGCGACCACGACGCTGACCAGCGCGGAGACGAACGCGGTGACGCCGAGCCCGCCCGGGGTACGCGGCAGCACCCGCAGCAGCAGCGCGATCAGCAGGTACGCCGCCGCGGTGCCGATGATCGCCATGTTGGTGATGTTGAGGCCGAGCATGGCGACCCCGCCGTCGCCGAAGACCAGCGCCTGCACGACCAGCACCACGGCCACGCAGAGCGCGCCGACCCACGGGCCGACCAGCAGCGCGGCGAGCGCGCCGCCGAGCAGGTGGCCGCTGACGCCGGCCGTGAAGATCGGGAAGTTGAGCATCTGCACGGCGAAGATGAACGCGGCGACCAGGCCGGCCATCGGCGCCAGCCGGTCGTCGAGGTCGCGGCGGCCACGCAGCACGCAGAGGGCCAGCACGGCGAGCGCGAAGGCGGCGAAGACGGCGGCGACGGGACCGTTGACGATCCCGTTCGAGATGTGCATCGCCAGGGTTTCCACTCGACCTCCCGGGGCTCGGCGGGAAGGTCCACGCCGACCGCCTCAGCTTATTTCCGATGACTCTCTCTTGCCAATACTTGGCAACAAGCCATGTTCTTGATCACCGCCCGGCCGCCGGCGCGTCGCCGCTCGCGCTCGGCTCGTGGCCGCACGTCCTCGTGCGCGGCGCGTCGCGATGCCGTCGTCGTGCCCGGCGTGGCGCCCGCGGCACCCCCGTCGCGGGCGGCGGTAGGGTCTCTGCCATGACAGCGCCCGACCGCCTCAGCCCCGGCGACCCCGCGCCGGAGTTCACCCTGCCGACCGACACCGGCGAGACGCTCTCCCTGGCCGACCTGCGCGGCCGGAAGGTGATCCTGTACGCCTACCCGGCGGCCATGACGCCCGGCTGCACCAAGCAGGCCTGCGACTTCCGCGACTCGCTCGCCTCCCTCCAGGCCGCCGGCTACGAGATAATCGGCATCTCCCCGGACAAGCCGGCGAAGCTGGCGAAGTTCCGCGAGCGGGACGCCATCACGTTCCCGCTGGTCGCCGACGTCGACAAGGCCGTGCTGAGCGCGTACGGCGCGTTCGGCGAGAAGCAGCTGTACGGCAAGACGGTGACCGGTGTGATCCGCTCGACCTTCGTCGTCGACGAGGACGGCAAGATCGAGCGGGCGTTCTACAACGTCAAGGCCACCGGGCACGTCGCCAAGCTCCGCCGCGATCTCGGCCTCGACTGAGACTGTCGTACCAGGCCACTACTTTGCGTACGTGGTCCGATACAAGTACAGCCCTGAGGTGCTCGCCAAGGCGGCGGCCGAAGCCCACAGCATCGCCGAGGTGATGCGACTGCTCGGCATCCGACTCAGCGGCGGTTCGCACGCCCACATAGGCAGTCTCCAGACATCCTGTGATCAGCCACCGACCGTGCTGCTGATATTGAAGGCGGCCGGGCTCACCACTGCCGCAGCCCGACACTCTAGACTCGGCGAGTCGGCGGGAGTGGCGTAAAGGCAGCCGCGCAGGTCTTAGGAACCTGTGTCCGTAAGGACGTGGGGGTTCGAGTCCCCCCTCCCGCACCAGGCGGCCCTGTCATGAGCGTCACGATCTCGGGCCGATTCGATGCCGGGCCGGCCAGGATGGCGGGCGTGAGTCTGCGCTTCGTCCTCGACCCCGACCTGACCCCCGAGCTGCGCGAGCAGGTCGTCGCGCTCTGGGTCGACGTCACCAACGCCGGCGGCGCGGTCGGCTTCGTCGCCCCGGTCACCGCCGCCGACGTCCGCACCATCGCCGACCCGACCCTCGCCGCCATCGCCGAGGGTCCGGACCGCCTGCTGCTCGGGTACGACGGCGAGCGGCCGGTCGCCGTCCTGATCTTCTGCGACAACCGGTTCCACCTGAAGGCGCACTGGTGCGTCCTCAAGCGGGTGATGGTCCACCCGGACACCCAGGGCCGCGGGTACGGCGTCGCGCTGATGCGCGAGGCCGAGCGGCTGGGTCGCGAGTTGGGCCGGGAGGCGTTGCACGTGACGGTGCGGGACGGGCTCGGCCTGGACGGGTTCTACCAGCGTCTCGGCTACCGCGAGGTGGGCCGGCTGCCCGGGGCGCTCCGGGTCGTCCCCGGCGACGACCGGGACGAGATCCTGATGTGGCTGGACCTCACCCCGTCGGCCACCTGACCCGCTGACGGGCCCGGTCAAGCGCCGACGACCACCGGGTCGCCGACCGCGACCCTGCCCGGCCGTCGGGGACCAGATGCAGTCCGAACAGGAGCTTCCGGCCGATGTTGCGGTGCCGGGCCAGCGTCCGCAGCGGCTCCTTCCCGCGTACGCCGGTCTCCTGGTCGGTGGTGGTGACCACGCAGCGGTCACACGGCCCGGCGGCGCGGAACCAGGCCGACCCGATCCGGAGCGGGCGTCCGGCCCAGTCGTCCTCCGCCCAGGCCGGGGCGTTCTCGACGACGAGGTTGGGGCGGAACCGGGTCATCGGCACGGGCGGCTCGCCGGCCTCGGCGAGCCAGTCGTTGAGCGCGTCGAGTGAGGCGGTGCCGGCCAGCAGCAGGGGATATTCGTCGGCGAAGCTGACCTGGTCGCCGGTGTCGTGGTCGCGTTCGCCGGGCCGGACGTGGCACGGCCCGGCGGCGCGGAACAGGCCGACCCGATCCGGAGCGGCGCCGGCCCAGTCGTCCTCCGCCCAGGCCGGGGCGTTCTCGACGACGAGGTTGGGGCGGAACCGGGTCATCGGCACGGGGCGGCTCGCCGGCCTCGGCGAGCCAGTCGTTGAGCGCGTCGAGTGAGGCGGTGCCGGCCAGCAGCAGGGGATATTCGTCGGCGAAGCTGACCTGGTC
>JAEVHO010000393.1 GCA_016802835.1 Micromonospora sp. ATA32
TCCGGGCCAACGGCATACCCACCGGCCGAAACGCACACTGCAAAATCGACAATCAGCTATGCATCTCGATCATGTCTCCGCTATCCGTGGATTCGGGTCAGACACGTTGCCACGAACACCCATTCCCGACGCTTTGGACTCGCAATGCACGGCAAAGCACATAGGGCCCCGCTTCGATGTCTCGTTGCAGGATCTGTGCGCCGGCCGCTCGATCAGCTACCGCGAGGGTGACCGGGTCCGCGAAATCCGGGTCCTGCACGTCGGGCCGCACCAGCACACCGCCGACCCCATCGAGTTCGTGGTAGCCGCGCAGGGTTTGAAGGCTGCCGCCACAGCCGGCCGTCGCGGCACCGGCCTGCTTTCCTTCGCCATCCTGGATCCCCCGGCCTGGCGCGCGTTCCACGGTGCTCGCCGGGAGGCCGCGCAAGCCGCGAGCACGCCAGTTGACGGCGATTCCTATCTGATGACGTCGCTGCACGTGCTCGGCGAGGGCGAAGACCCCTACGGCGACGCGGCACGGGACGCGACAGGCCACACCGTCTTGTCCTTCCTGGTCTTCGCCGCAGACAAACCCTCCTTCGCCGAGATACTCGGCGACCAGGAGCGCGAAGCCGTGCAGCGCTTTCTCGACCGGCGTGGCACCACCGCCACCGCGCCGGACCGGTACCACATGCTCTACACCAACTACCTGGGACGCATCGACCCTGCAGACCGGGACCTTATCCTGCCGGCACTGATCGACAGACTGGCCCTGGTCGGCACGCGGGACGACCTCCTTTCCCGCATCGCCGCCATGGAGGCAGCCGGGATCGACGAGATCGTCATCCAACCGGTCATCGACCCGCCCACGGAAATGGCCGAATTCGCCAAGCTCACCGCCTGAACGACCATGCGGATCGCCGAGAACCTGCCAACTTCGTTGGAACCGGACAGTGATACCCGCCAGGCGGCAACTGAATGTGGACGCCGTCAGACCATCCGCCACGTCGACCTGGACTCCGCCATCCTCACCTGGACAGGACAATCCGTGTCGCGTACAGCGCAAGGTGGCGGACGTCGAGTGCGCTGACGTGCAGCTCGCCAAGTAGATGTGGACGGTTGACCCGCCAATCGTCCCGCTCTACTTGGCGGAAACCGTGCCGGTCGGCCTCCGCCAACCGAGTCGGATCGGCGGTCGCGGTCAGGGGCCGCCGGATGGCGTACTCGCCGAGCCCGTCGAGCTTGTAGAGCATGACCTGGCGAACCTCCCGCAGATCGCTGTGCAGGTAAGCCTTCGCGAAGTCATCGATCATGGGGATGAGCCTGCCATGCACTTTCAACTGCCCGCGAGCATGAGCTGACCGGGTACGCGGATGTCCCGCATGGACACCAGGATCCCCTCGGCGGTGGTGCTGGCGAGCGTGGTGACCCGGAACCGCAGCGGTTCCGGCGGCTCGCCGACCTGCTCACGTTCTAATTCGTCAAGGCGGCGGGCGGCGTTGCGCACCCGTCGTGAAATCTGGTTCTGTACCCGCCCGGCGGTGTGTCCGTAGCCCATCTTCTCGTTGTCGCGCCGGGCGCGGCCCGGTGCCACCTCGTGGGCGGTCACCTCGACGGATTGGCGCAGTTCGGCGAGTTCTTCCTGCTCCTCGGCGAAGCGCCGCTGCCAGCGTTCCCGCTCCGCCCGCTTGGCGGCCTGGTAGTCGGTGTAGTTGCCGCCGTAGCGGCTGGGGCCGGCCACCGACGGATCGAGGTCGATCAGGTCGGTACAGACGGCGTCGAGGAATGCCCGGTCGTGGCTCGCCACCACCACGACCCCGGGCAGGTCACGCAGCTGCTCCTCGCGAAGGTCGCGGGCGGCGTCGTCGAGGTGGTTGGGTGGGCTCGTCGAGCAGCAGCGCCGTGGGTCGCCGTACCAGGAGGGCGGCGAGCGCGAGCGGCCGCGCTGCCCGCCGGACAGGGACGCGAGCGTTCGCTCGCGCGGCAGCCCGCCGAGGCCGAGACCGGCCAGGACCATCTCGGCGCGCCGGTCGGCGTCCCAGGCGTCGCTGGCCTGCGCGCGGTCGAGCCGCTCGCCGTACGCGGCGAGCAGGTCGGCGTACTCCGGCGCGTCCTGCTGGGTGTCGGCCAGCGCGCCACTGAGACGGTCCAGTTCGGCGAGATCCTCGTGGGCCTCGCGCAGCGCGTCGTCGAGTACGTCGGCGATTTTGGCAGCCGGGTTGAAGGGCATCTCCTGGTGCAGGAAACCAAGTTCCGGTGGGCGGACGATGGTGCCGGCGTCGGGCTTGTCCGCCCCGGAGAGCAGCCGCAGCAGGGTGGACTTGCCGGTGCCATTCTCGCCGATCAGTCCGATCCGGTGCCCGGGCGCGGCGGTGAGGGAGACGCCGTCGAGCACCCGGCGGGTGCCGAGCGTGCGGACCAGGTCGTGGGCGAGCAGGGCGGACGTGGACATGCGACAGACACCACCATGGAGATCGTCTTTTCGCCCGCCGGCCAGTGCCGCCGTCGCGGGCGTGGGGAAAGGTCAGGAGACCGCACCGGTCTCGCTCCACGCCGGACGGCGTGGACCGGGGCGTCCGAACGCGAGTCAGTCGACGTCCGGGGGGCTAGTCTCCAGCAGGCGACCCTCGGAGAGCCGCAGCCAGCGGTGGACCCTGATGTCGGTGAGGAAGCGTTCGTCGTGGCTGACCACGACGAACGCGCCCTGGTAGGCGCCGAGCGCGCTTTCCAGTTGGCCGACGCTAACCAGGTCGAGGTTGTTGGTTGGTTCGTCCAGGAGCATCAGTTGGGGCGCTGGTTCGGCGAACAGGACGCAGGCCAGGGTGGCGCGCAGCCGCTCGCCGCCGGAGAGCACCCCGACCGGCAGGTGGACGCGGGCGCCCCGGAACAGGAAGCGGGCGAGCAGGTTCATCCGCTGCGCCTCGGGCAGCCCGGGCGCGGAGACGGCCAGGTTCTCCGCCACGGTACGGTCGAGGTCCAGCAGGTCCAACCGCTGGGACAGGTACGCGACCCGGCCGGCGGCCCGCTTCACCTGCCCACCCTCCGGCTCCAGATCGCCGTTGATCAGGCGCAGCAGGGTGGACTTGCCGGCGCCGTTGGGGCCGAGCAGCGCGATCCGCTCCGGCCCCCGGATCGTCAGATCGACGCCGTCGCCGGCGAAGAGGGCCCGCTCGCCGTAGCGGACCTGCATCCGTTCGCCGAGGAAGAGAGTACGTCCGGCCGGAACGTTGGTGCCAGGCAGTTCCAGCGAGATCTTCTGCTCGTCACGCAGTGCGCGGCCCGCCTCGTCGAGTCGGGCCCTGGCCTCGCTGACCCGGGCGGCGTGCGTCTCGTTGGACCGCCCGGCCGACTCCTGCGCGGAGCGCTTCAGACCCCCGGCGACGATCCTCGCGAGTCCGGCGTTCTTGAGGTTGCGGGCGGCGGTGCTGGCCCGGCGGTCGGCCCGCTCGCGGGCCTGCTGCATCTCCCGCTTCTCCCGCTTGACCTCCTGCTCGGCGTTGCGGACGTTCTTCTCCGCGACCTCCTGCGCGGCGCGCACGGCCTCCTCGTACGCGGTGAAGTTCCCGCCGTGGAACCGGAGTTCGCCCCGGCCGAGTTCGGCGATCCGGTCCATGCGGTCCAACAGCGCCCGGTCGTGGCTGACCAGCAGCAGGCAGCCGTTCCAATCCTCGAGCACGCCGTAGAGCTTGTGCCGGGCTTCGAGGTCGAGGTTGTTGGTCGGTTCGTCGAGCAGCAGGACATCAGGCCGTTTCAGCAGCTGTGCCGCCAGACCGAGGGAGATGACCTGGCCGCCGCTGAGGGTGTGCAGGCGCCGGTCGAGCGGGACGTCCTCGAGGCCGAGCCGGTCGAGCTGTGCCCGGGTTCGCTCCTCGATGTCCCAGTCGTCGCCGACCGTGGTGAAATGTTCCTCGCTCGCGTCCCCGGACTCGATCGCGTGCAGCGCCGCGATCACCGGGCCGATCCCCAGGACCTCGGCCACGGTCAGGGCAGATCCCAGAGCCGGTGTGCCGTCGGTGCGTCTCGGCGGTGCGGGGTCGCCGGCGAGGGGCAGGTTCGTGCGGCAGGTAGCCGAGCACACCATTGACGGAGACCGTCCCCGGCGGTGGGTCGCAACTCGCCGGAAATCAACCTGAGCAGTGTGCTCTTCCCGGCGCCGTTCGGGGCGACCAGGCCGGTGCGACCGCCGCCGAGGGTGAAGGACAGGTCGTGGAAGACGGGGGTGTCATCGGGCCAGGAGAAAGACATGTTCGAGCAGACGACGAAAGCGTCAGACATGTGGGAAACCTCGGGTGAGACGCGGGCGTACCAACACCGCCCGGCGGGAAACAGGTGGACGACATCGCGGCCACGGCGGCGTGCTCCTGCCCGCCTGCCAGTAGCCGATCACTTCCGGGTATCACCCGGAGATGTCGTCGTCACCTGCCATCGTCTGGTCTCCCTCGTTCCCGATCACTCGCCACCTAATCTAACAGGAGTGGACGCTCCGCCGAAAACCTGGAAGGACACGCCGTTCAATCCCTGCCGCCTGCCAACGGGATGAGCCGGAATGCGGTGCCGGCTCTGGTTCGGCCCAACGTCCGGTTACGGAGCCGGTCACGGGAGCACGGCAATCGGGAGCCGGGCGTGCAGCATCATGGCGCCCTGCTTCATCCGAGTGACGAGCCAGACGCCCATAAGCGGGAGCGAAGACGTGGTGGCAGGGCGCATGCTGCGCCCTGCCGCCACCGCTGACGTGTCGATCAGGCCTGGACGGCCCGCCGGCGCTGCCGCCATGCCAGGCTCGCGGCCTGCAGGACGAAGAACACGCCGCCGGCCGCGGTGTAGGGGATCAGCATGCTGAGGCTGGGGGGCGTCGCCGAGGGCGGTGGGCAGGTACGTCGCTCCGGCGATGACCGAGAGGGCCCCGGCGATCAGCATCGGCCACTGGCGGCCGAGCTCGGGCTGCGGCGGCGGATGGCGACGGTGAACTGGGCGATGCCGGAGACGATGGCCCAGACGCCGAAGGTGAATTGTCAAGCCCCGGGTTTGATGGAGAGTTGGTTAGCTGGTTTTCAGGGGTGTCGGTGACCGGGTGGGTCATCGCGTGTAGTGCCTCGTGTTCGGCGGGTGGGACGTGGCCGAGCTCGCCGTGTAGCCGGCGGTTGTTGTACCAGTCGATGT
>JAEVHO010000394.1 GCA_016802835.1 Micromonospora sp. ATA32
CCGACGGCGCGGACGGGCTGCGCGAGGCGGCTCAGCCCGGTGCCGGGGAGGTCACCGCCACCGTGATCGTGAACGCCCCGGCCGCGCGGGTCTTCGCCGCCCTGACGGCCTGGGAGCGGCAGTCCGACTGGATCCCGTTCACCACGGTGCAGATAGTCGAGGGCGACGGCGGCGAGGGCACCCTGGTCGAGGCGGTCACCGCCCTGGGCCCGGCGGTGCTGCGCGACGAGATGCGGGTGGTCCGGGTGGATGCTCCCTACGAGGTCGGCGTGGTGCACTGCGGCAAGCTGCTGCGCGGGCCGGGCGTGCTGCGCTGCACCCAGATGGACCGCGACCGCACCCAGGTGGTGTGGCACGAGTGGTTCCACCTGCCCGGCGGGACGGCCGGCCGGGTGGCCTGGCCGCTGCTCTGGCCCGGCTCGAAGTTCGGCCTCACCCAGGCGCTGAAGAAGTTCGGACGGCTGGTCGAGCAGGGTCGGCTGCCCTGACCGGCTCGGCGGCGGGTCCGGCGGGCACGACTTCCGGGACGGTCGCCGGTCGCCAGCCGGGCGAGCGCAGCAGGTGCCCGGCCCGCTGCCGCCAGGAGACGGCCGTACGCAGGTCGCGGGCGATCGAGGCGTACTCGTGGAACGCCACGCGTACCGGGTTGTAGGTGCCGATGTTCTTGGTCAGGCCGTAGACGCAGCGCTCCCGCTCCGGGGCGAACGAGCCGAAGAGCCGGTCCCAGACGATCAGGATGCCGCCGAAGTTGCGGTCCAGGTAGCCGCCCTGCGAGGCGTGGTGCACCCGGTGGTGCGACGGGGTGTTGAAGACCGCCTCGTACCAGCGGGGGAGCTTGTCGATCCGCTCGGTGTGGATCCAGAACTGGTAGAGCAGGTTGACCGAGCCGCAGAAGGCGACCACGGCCGGGTGCACCCCGGCCAGGATCAGCGGGATGTAGAAGACCCAGCTGGTCAGGCTGGTCCACGGCTGGCGCAGGGCGGTGGAAAGGTTGAACCGCTGCGACGAGTGGTGCACCACGTGCGAGGCCCACAGGATCCGGACCACATGGTGGCCGCGGTGCGACCAGTAGTAGCAGAAGTCCTGCGCGAGCAGGAGCAGCGGCCAGCTCCACCAGGCCTCGGCCAGCCGCAGCGGGGTGAGCGCGTAGAGCAGCGCGTACGCGGCGGCGATCGGGATCTTCCAGAGCAGGTCGGTGAAGACGCTGCCGAGCCCCATCGCCAGGCTGGCCGCGGTGTCCGCGCCGCCGTAAGCGACCTCGTCGTCGTCGCGGTGCAGCAGGTACGACACCCGTTCCAGCACGATCAGCAGCAGGAAGGCCGGGATCGACCAGGCGATGACGTCCGGGAACTCCTTCATCTGCTGACCTCCCGCTCTCCGTTGCGCTCGGTACGCCCGCCCTACCGGTCGGTAACCAGCACCCTAGGCACTCGACCCGCCCGGAGGCAATGGGTTGTCGGAGGCCTGTCCTACCGTGTACGCCGTGACTGACCTGGTGACCGGCGCAGACGGCCTGGCCCGCTGCGCGTGGGGAGCGAGCACCCCCGACTACGCCGTCTACCACGACCGTGAGTGGGGCCGGCAGCTGCGCGGCGACGACGCGCTCTACGAGCGGATGACGCTGGAGGCGTTCCAGTCCGGGCTCTCCTGGCTGACCATCCTGCGCAAGCGACCCGCCTTCCGGCTGGCCTTCGACGAGTTCCGGATCGAGACGGTCGCCGGTTACGGCGAGGGCGACGTCGCGCGGCTGCTCGGCGACGCCGGCATCGTCCGCAACCGGGCCAAGATCGAGGCCGCCATCGCCAACGCGCGCGCCGCGCTGGACCTGCCGGACGGGCTCTCCGCGCTGCTCTGGTCGTACGCGCCGCCGCCCCGGGCCGCCCGACCCACCTCGTTCGCGCAGGTGCCCGCGTTGACCGCCGAGTCCACCACGCTGGCCAAGGCGCTCAAGAAGCGCGGTTTCCGCTTCGTCGGCCCGACCACCGCGTACGCGTTGATGCAGGCCACCGGGATGGTCGACGACCACCTCGCGGGCTGCCACATCGCCACCGCCGAGGGGCGTGATGGGATGGCGGCATGACCGACACCGACCACCGGGCCGCCGCGACGATCGACGGTACGGCCGGGCCGGCCGATGGCGCCTGGGCGGTGCTGCTGCCCGCCGGCCGGTACGACGCCGAGCGGCTCGTCCACCACGACACCCTGGAACTGACCGGCCTGGACGGCGGCGCCCGTCCCCGGCCGGGTGAGCCGGTGGCGGTACTGGCCGACGACCCGCCCCGACTGGTCGCGCTCGGCCGGGTCGCCCCGACCACCGGCGAGGTGCGGGAGGACCCGGACGACCCGCAGTCCGAGCTGGGGCCCGGGACGCTGGTGGTGACGTACACCCGGCGGGCCTTCGACGAGCCGGTGCCGGCCGACCGGCTGGCGCTCGACGGGCCCGTCACCGCGCTGGACCCCGCGGCCTGGCGGGAGCTGGCCGACCGGCTCGGCCCGCCGCCCGCCCGGCGCTCCTGGCTGGTCAGCCTGGACCTGCCGATCGAGGCCGCCACCCGCGCCGAGGCGGTCCGGCTCTTCTGGGCGTACGTGCAGGAGCTGGGCCCCCGCGAGCTGCCCGCCTTCGTCTCGCCCGCCGACGACGAGCTGGCCATGCAGGCGTTCGTGCTCGGCGCCGAGGCCAATCAGGATCCGGAAGAGGACGACTGACCCGTCCAGTCCGGTGGCCTGGGTCATACGGTCAGGGCGAGGTGCGCTGTGCCTTCAGTGCCCCTCGAAGACCGGTTTCTGCTTGTTCACGAACGCCATCGTCGCCGCCCGGTGGTCGCTGGTGCCGCCGCAGATCGCCTGGGCCTGCGCCTCGGCGGCCAGCGCGTCGGCGAGGGTGCCGGCGTCCGCGATGGAGAGCTGCCGCTTGATCGCCCCGTACGCGACGGTCGGGCCGGCGGCCAGCCGGGCGGCGAGCTCCTGCGCGGTCGGCAGCACCTGCTCGTCGTCGTCCACCAGCCGGTTCAGCAGCCCCAGCCGGCACGCCTCGTCGGCGGATACCGGCTCGGCCAGCATCAGCAGCTCGACGGCCTTGGCGTGACCGACCAGCCGGGGCAGCGTCCAGGAGGCGCCGGTGTCGGCGCAGCCCCACCCCGGCGAAGGCCATCAGGAACCGGGTCTTCGGGCCGCCGATCCGGAAGTCGGCGAGGAACGCCAGCGACGCCCCGGCCCCGGCGGCCATCCCGCGCACCGCCGCCACCACCGGCTTCGGCAGGTTCGCCAGCCGGGCGGCGATCGGGTTGTAGTGGGCCCGGACGGTGTCCAGCGGGTTGGTGCTGGCCGACTCCAGGGTCTGCACGTGTTCGCGCAGGTCCTGGCCCGCGCTGAACGAGCCGCCCGCGCCGGCGAGCACCACGGCCCGGCAGGACCGGTCGGTCTCCAGTTCGGCGAGGGTGTCCCGGAGCGCCTCCTTGAGGGCCACGTCGAGCGCGTTCATCGCCGCCGGGCGGTTCAGCGTCAGGGTGACGACGGCGTCGGTGCGGTCGACGAGCAGCGGCTCGGTCACGTTCTAACGACCCTTCTGTCGGGCGATGCGGTTACCGGCATCGAGGCACTGCTCGACGTACCGGTCGGCGGCCGGCCGCAGCCGGGCCGCGTGCCGGTCGAAGAAACCGGCCGCGCTGGCGCCGGGCCAGCGCTCGGGCAGCAGCGCCGGTGGCAGCTGCGGGTCCCGGAAGAGGAACGTACGCCACGCGTGCACCAGCCGGAACCGGGCCGCGTACGCCTCCTCGTCGCCGCTGCGTACGGTCACCCCGGACAGCAGCGGGCGCTGCTCGGCGACGAACCGCTCGTACGCCCGGCCGATCTCGGCCAGGTCCCAGGCGCGCCGCACCACGCCCATCGCGCCCGGGGTGCCGGCGGCGTGCGCGGCGGTGAACCGCTCGTAGTGCACCCCCGCCTCGGCGAGCAGCACGTCCACGTCCTCGGCCGGGCGGGTGGCCACCCAGGTCTGGTCGTCCAGCGTCCCGTAGCCGAGGAAGCCCAGGGTGGCGGCGAGCCGCTGCCGGTCCCGGCGGGCCGGGGGCGCCTCCAGGACCAGCAGGTCGAACCGTCCGTCCCAGCTGATCCGTCCGGTCCGGTAGATCCTGGCGGCCGCTTCGTCCAGCCGCCGGGCCGCTTTCGGGGTGATCGAATATCCCGGTCCGGAGACCAGCCGCAGCGGGTCGAGCCAGCCCTGACGGACCATCCGGGAGACCGCGGTGCGCACGGCCGGAGGTGCGATTCCCAGCGGTGCCAGCAGCTTGACCAGGGCGGCGACGGGTGCGCGGCCACCCCTCGCCCGAAGGTGGTCGCCGTACAGGTCGAAGAGTGCCGACCGTGCCTGCATGACCGCACATTGTGACAGGCCTTCTCAAGATATGCTAGATGCTGTTACATCAATGCCGCTCCGGTTTGGGTCCGGCGGTGTTCATCAGGGAAAATCGTTGGTCGACGCCCCCGCGAAGGCTGCGGTGGTTATGACGAAGAGGCCGTGGGGCAACCCACCGACCCTGGTGTAGGTCTGAGGGGAGACAACATGGCGGCGATGAAGCCGCGGACGGGCGACGGTCCGCTGGAAGTCACCAAGGAGGGCCGGGGCATCGTCATGCGGGTCCCGCTGGAGGGCGGTGGCCGGCTCGTCGTCGAGATGACTCCCGACGAGGCCAACGCACTCGGTGACGCATTGAAGGCAGCCGCCGGCTGAGCGAGGCACGGTCGGCACGGCGCAGGCCGTGCGGACGGTTCGTCATTCCCTGAGCCACCGGCACCGCCGGTGGCTCAGGGTCTTCGCGCACTCCAAGCGGGGCGGCGCCGTCCCGCTCCACGATCTTTTCCGGAGGTACGGTCCAGCGTGCTCGCCATTCGTCTGGTAGCCGAGCCCGAACGGCTCGACACCCTGGTCCTGCCCATCCGTCCCGGCGAGCCGGCCGAGGGGGACGACGTTCCCGGCCACCCTGGTACCCACCGCCTCGGCCCTACCGGCCGAGGTGCTGGCCGAGGCGGCCGCCCTGCCGCCCGCCGCACGGCTGACCGGCCGGGCCGGCGAGGTCCAGGCGCACCTGCGGCCTTCGCGCTCGCCGGGTCGGCTGCTGCTGCTC
>JAEVHO010000395.1 GCA_016802835.1 Micromonospora sp. ATA32
CACACAGTCAGCTACCGGGCCACCGACAAGGCGGGCAACACCTCGACGGCGCAGTCGGTGTCGTTCACGGTGGTGCAGCCGCCGGCGCCGGACACCACGGCGCCGACGGTGACCGCATCGGTGTCGGGTCAGCGCGACGGTGCCGGCGCCTATGTGGGAGCGGCGACGGTGGCGCTGACCGCCAGTGACACCGGTTCCGGGGTCGACCGGGTGGAGTACTCGCTGAACGGCGGCCAGTACGTCACGTACTCAACGCCGGTGACGGTGAATCAGCCGGGGCAGCACACAGTCAGCTACCGGGCCACCGACAAGGCGGGCAACACCTCGACGGCGCAGTCGGTGTCGTTCACGGTGGTGCAGCCGCCGGCGCCGGACACCACGCCGCCGACGGTGACCGCCTCCGTCTCCGGTCAGCAGGACGGTGCGGGCGCGTACGTGGGCGCGGCCACGGTGACCCTGTCAGCCGCGGACAGCCAGTCGGGCGTCGACCGGGTGGAGTTCTCTCTCGACGGGGCTTCGTACGCGGGCTATGCCGCGCCGGTGACGGTGAATCAGCCGGGGCAGCACACGGTGAGCTACCGGGCCACCGACAAGGCGGGCAACACCTCCGGCGCCGGGTCGGTCACCTTCACCGTCGTCGCGAGCGGACCGGGACCGAACTGCACGCCCGACACCCGCCCGACGGTGGTGATCGGAACGGTCGACAGCGGCGTGCCCAACCGCGTCGTGGACGGTGACTGCACCATCAACAACCTGATCGACGACGAACGCGACTGGCCGAACCACGGCCAGTTCGTCAAGCACGTCGAGATGGTGGCCGGCCACCTGCGCCACGCGGGAGTCATCAACCAGAAGGAGCACGCAGCCCTGATCAGTGCCGCCGCCCGGTCGGGCATCGGCAAGCCCCAGGACAACAAGAACCGCTAGCCGGCCAGTGAGCGCAGAAGGGATCCTTGTGAACGACTCTGAGCAAGCGCAGGCACCGCGCCCACGGCCTCGGCGATCACCGTACGCCCTGCTCGTCGCGCTGGTCCTCGTGGAGGTCCTGCTCGGCGGAGGAAGCCTGGCCGCCGCCGCGGTCGGCTCCCAGCTGCAACAGCCCGAGCAGCCAGAGGGCTGCACGAAGCCGAACCGCACGCTGCAGTTGCACGCCGTCGAACTGCCCCGCGATCCGGCGACGAACCAGATCCGACTCGGCTACGGCTTTCGCCCGGACGCGGCCTCCTACCCGGGTCCGACCATCGAGATGTCGAGGGGGGAGTGCCTGGCGATCACCCTGCACAACCACGTGCCGGCCGCGACCCTGGCCCAGTTGCGGACCGACCCCGAACACCCGTTGGGCGTGTCACTGCACGTGCACGGGGTGAAGTACACCCAGCTGTCGGACGGCACAGTACACAGCCAGTCGTTCGTTCCGCCGGGCGAGTCGCGCACGTACACCTGGTTCGCCAAGAAGCGGGACAACCGCACCGGGTCCCAGGGGACGGCCGGCTACTGGTGGTACCACGACCACGTCGTCGGCGGGCCCCATGGAACGCAGGGCCTCGGCGCGGGACTGTTCGGTGGGGTCGTGGTGCGCCGGCCGGGCGATCCGAAGCCGGATCGGACCTACGTCACCGCCTTCGGCGACCGCCAGACCATCAACCTGCGACGCGGGGACGCGACCGACACGTGCGACCAGCAGAACCCGCAGCCCGGGCCCACCTGCCTGGTGGCCCGTCAGGGGGAGAAGGTCGAGTTCATCGTCATCGGCATCGGTAACGACATGCACACCTTCCACCTGCACGGTCACTCCTGGGCGGACACCCGCACCGGCCTGATCGACAACAACGGTGTGATGGCCGACTCGATCCCGATCATCGACAACAAGACCCTCGGTCCCGGCGATTCGTTCGGGTTTCAGGTGACCGCGGGTGACTCGGTCGGCCCCGGGCACTGGATGTTGCACTGTCACATGCAGTTCCACTCCGACGCGGGTATGTCGACGACGGTGCACGTGCTGGACGAGACCGGAGCCATGATGCCGGGTCACGAACCGGGCGATCAACCGGGCGGTCAGCCGGCACCCGACGGCGGCGGGGGACACCAGCACAACTGACCTAGCCGGGAGGGGATGACCCTTCCGTGGTCAGCACATTCGGCGCCGCTGCACCGCCGGCCCCGCTCGGTCGGCGGTGCAGCGCTCCCGTCCGCCGGGTGCGGCCATGTCGATGCGAGAAACCGTTGACGGGGCTGGACACGGTAGTTACGGTCATGTAAATCAACACCAGGAAAGCCCTTTCCAGCCGCTAGGCGAGTCGAGCTCTTTATCTGCCCCACACGGCGATCCGACACCGAGGAGGAGTGCCCGTGCCACACCAAGCGGTCAACCAGGGCGTTGGCCTGGCTGCGGAAAACCAGTCTGGGACAACGACAACACCAACGGGCGCTCCGACGGCGATGTCCACCGGGCGGGAAGCGAGTTCGCCCGCTCGAGCGGGCGGGCAGTCCGCCGCCCGCCTGGGCACGCGACTGATGCGCGTCGTTGAGGCGCTCTGGCGACCGGCGCTCCTGCTCGCTGCGGTCTTCGTCGGGTGGTGGTTCGTCGCCGAGCGCGAGTACATGCCGAACTATCTGGTGCCAACCCCCGGTCAGGTCTGGGAGACCATGATCGAGGACTGGTCGTTCCTGATGCGCAACACCTACGTGACGCTGTACGAGACCGTCATCGGCTTCGTACTGGCTGCCCTGTTGGGTCTGGGCACAGCGATCCTGATCGCCTACTCCCGCACGATGGAAAAGGCGATCTACCCGGTCGTCCTCTTCGCCCAGGTGATCCCGAAGATCGCGATCGCGCCGCTGCTCGTCGTCTGGTTCGGCGTGGGGCTGACGCCGAAGATCGTCCTCGCCGTTCTCATCGCGTTCTTCCCGGTCGTCATCTCCGGCGTGGCCGGACTGCGATCGACAGATCCGGAGCTGCTCGACCTGTCCGCCACCATGGGCGCCGGACCATGGAAGACCTTCCGCAAGATCCGGTTCCCCAACTCGCTGCCGCACCTGATGTCCGGGCTCAAGGTCGCTGTCACCCTGGCGGTGGTCGGCGCGGTCGTCGGCGAGTTCGTCGGCGCCGACGAGGGCCTCGGCTACGTACTGCTGCTGGCCAACGGCAACCTGGACGCGGCACTGCTCTTCGCCGACCTGTTCCTGATGTCACTAATCGGCATCGTGCTCTTCGTCATCGTCGAGGTGGCGGAGGCACTGCTCATTCCGTGGCACGCCAGCCGTCGCACCGGCGTACCGCTCACCACGTCCTGAGCCGCTGCATACATCCCACTCGCACTCCACCGAATGCTTCAGGAGGCATCACCCATGAGACGTCTCGCATTCACCGCCGCCGCGCTCCTGCTGTTGGGATCGCTCGCCGCATGCGGCGACAACGATGAGCAGTCAACCGCCGCCGGCGGCAAGAAGAAGGTGACCCTCACCCTGAACTGGGTGCCGTACGGCGAGCACGCTCCCTTCTACTACGGACTCAAGAAGGGCTTCTACGAAGCCGAGGGCATCGAGCTGACCATCAGCCCCGGTGGTGGGTCCGGCAAGACCATCCAGGCGGTGGCGCAGCAGCAGACCGACTTCGGCTGGGCCGACACCCCGCCCCTGCTCAAGGGCATCGCCACCGGCATGAAGGTCAAGAGCGTGGGAGTGTTCCTGCAAAAGGGTCCCGCGTCCATCGAGTTCCTCGCGGACAAGGGCATCAAGTCGCCCGCCGACCTCAAGGGCAAGACCGTGGGCGGCACCCCGGGTGACGCCATCTACGCCACCTTCCCCGCCTGGCTCAAGGCCAACGGACTCTCCGAATCGGACGTCAAGGTGGTCAACCTCGACGCGGCCGGTAAGATCGCCGCCCTCGCCGAGGGCCGGGTCGATGCGATCCAGGGCTTCTTCCACGACCAGGCGCCCACCATCGAGTCCAGGACCGGCAAGGACGTCGACTACCTGCTCTACGCCGACTGGGGCATGAACATGCTCGGCACCGGACTGGTGGTCAACGAGGACACGCTCAGCAAGGACCCGGACATGGTGCGAGCGTTCGCGCGCGCGACCCAGCGGTCCTGGACCGATGCGGCCAAGGACATCCCCGGCGCCACGGACGCGATGGCCGAACTGGCCGAGAACGAACCGGACAAGAAGGTGCTGGTCGAGCAGTTGACGCTGGCCGTGCCGCTGCTCGATCTCGGCGCGGGCGGCAAGCCAGGGGTCAACTCGGAGGCGAAGTGGACCGAGACGATCAGCCTGATGAGCCAGTACGCCGATCTGAAAGACGCTGGCGGCCCGTCCAAGTACTGGGACGGCTCCTACGGCAACGAGGGGTGAGCCGGACATGTCAACTGCCGCCGCGACGCTGACTGGTACCGCGGTCGACATCACCGGCCTGACGGTCCGGTTCCAGTCCAAGCGGTCCCAGACCACTGCGGTCGACAACGTCAGCCTGCAGGTGGAGCCCGGTGAGTTCATCACCATCGTCGGGCCCTCCGGATGCGGCAAGTCCACCCTCCTCAAGATCGTTGCCGGCCTGGTGAAGCCCACCAGCGGCTCGGTGACCCTGCTCGGCCGGCCCGTCCGTCAGCCGCAGAAGGACATCGGGTTCGTGTTCCAGCGGGCCGCCCTGCTCGAGTGGCGAGGCGTGCGCAAGAACATCCTCCTGCAGGCCGAAATGCGCGGGCTGGACCGGAGGGTGGCTGCCCGCCGGGCGGACGAGCTGATCGAACTCACCGGCCTGACTGGCTTCGAGAAGGCGCTACCGCACGAGCTGTCCGGCGGTATGCAACAGCGGGTGGCCCTGTGCCGCGCGCTGCTGCACCAGCCTCCGGTACTGCTCATGGACGAGCCGTTCGGAGCACTCGACGCGTTGACCCGGGAGCAGCTCAACACCGAGTTGAACCGGATCTGGCGGGAGACCGCGACCACCATCCTGCTGGTCACCCACTCCATCGCCGAGGCGGTCTTCCTCGGCACCCGCCGTTCGGAGCACTCGACGCGTGACCCGGGAGCAGCTCAACACCGAGTTGAACCGGATCTGGCGGGAGACCGCGACCACCATCCTGCTGGTCACCCACTCCATCGCCGAGGCGGTCTTCC
>JAEVHO010000396.1 GCA_016802835.1 Micromonospora sp. ATA32
GTGTCGCTGCCGGGCCGGCGCGGCAGCCGGGACAAGCTCTCCTGGTCGACCCCCCGACGTCCGGGCTGCCCGAGATGGTGCGCCGGTTGCGCGACGGATCCGCCGGGTGAGGGCGGCCTCGGCCAGCCGGTCATGACGCACGGGCTGGATCTCGCGCTGCTGCTCGGCGCCGCCGTCCTGCTGGTCGCCGTCGGCGCGGTCCGCTTCTCCACCCGACTCGGCGTACCGAGCCTCCTGGTCTACCTGGCGCTCGGCGTGGCGATCGGCGAGGAAGGCCTCGGCATCCGCTTCGACGATGTCGAGCTGACCCGGATGCTCGGGTTCTGCGCGCTCATCGTGATCATCGCGGAGGGTGGTCTGACCGCCCGGTGGAGCACCCTGCGTCCGGTGCTCGGGCTGGCCGCCACGCTCTCCACGGTCGGCGTGCTGGTCAGCATCCTGGTGGTCGGCCTGGTCGTGCACTTCCTGCTCGGGCTGGACTGGCGGTTGGCCCTGCTCTACGGCGCGGTGCTCTCCTCGACCGACGCCGCGGCGGTCTTCGCCACCCTGCGCCGGCTGCGGCTGCCGCCCCGGCTGGTGGCCACCCTGGAGGCCGAGTCCGGGACGAACGACGCCCCGGTGGTGATCCTGGTGGTGCTGCTCTCCCGGAACGCCCCGGCCGCCCACCCGTGGTGGTCCGAGGTGCTCCTGGTCGGCTACGAGCTCGGCGTCGGGGCGGTGGTCGGGCTGGCGGCCGGGGTCGCCGGTCGGTGGGCGCTGCGCCGGGCCGCGCTGCCGTCGTCGGGGCTCTATCCGATCGCCGCGGTCGGGCTGACCGTGCTGGCGTACGCGGCCGGCGCGGTGCTGCACGCCTCCGGCTTCCTCGCCGTGTACGTCGCCGGGGTGGTGCTCGGCAACGCCCGGCTGCCGCACCGGCAGGCGATCCTCGGCTTCGCCGACGGGCTCGCCTGGCTGGCCCAGATCGGGCTGTTCGTCCTGCTCGGGCTGCTGGCCACGCCGAGTCGGCTGCACGACGCGGTGCTGCCGGCCATGGTCGCCGGGTTGGCCCTGGTGCTGGCGGCCCGGCCGCTGTCGGTGGCGGTCGCCGCGCTGCCGTTCCGGTTCGGCCTGCGCGAGCAGGCGTTCCTGTCCTGGGCCGGGCTCCGCGGGGCGGTGCCGATCGTGCTGGCCACCATCCCGCTCTCGGCCCGGGTGCCCGGGGCGGACCGGCTCTTCGACGCGGTCTTCGTGCTGGTCGTGATCTTCACGCTGCTCCAGGCCGGCACGCTCGCGCCGGTCGCCCGCCGGCTCGGGGTGACGGCGCCGGCCGAGCTGGCGGAGATCCGGGTGGAGACCGCCCCGCTGGAGCGGATGCGGGCCGATCTGCTCCAGCTGGAGGTGCCGCCGGGTTCCCGGCTCGGCGGAGTGCACCTGGACGAGCTTCGACTGCCGGTCGGCGCCTCGGTCACTCTGGTGCTGCGCGACGGGGTCGGCTTCGTGCCCGGCCCGGACACCCGGCTCAAGGTGGGCGACAGCCTGCTGATCGTGGCGACCGCGGGGGTCCGTGACGAGGCGGAGCGCCGGCTCCGGGCGGTCAGCCGGCGGGGTCGCCTGGCCCGGTGGTTTGGCGAGTACGGCGAGGACCGCGACCGTTGATCTGCTAGCGTTCCCTTTGCCCTAATTGGGGATGATTCGGGGCTGAATCGCGGTACGACGGTGCGCCACGTTGTCGGACGCCTGTACGTTCCGTATTCTTGCCACCCTCCGGAGTGCGCGGCCTTCGATGCCGTGCGCCCGTTTCGTACGTGGGGGACGCCTGGCCGGCGGACCCTGTCCAGGCACCGGCGACCGCCGCGGGTGCCGCGGCCTAGGGAGCGACGATGGCGAAGCCAGCCGATACCAGGACCGCCGGCCGCAAGCCGGTGGCGAAGGCCACCCGCAGCGCCGCGGAGACCGAGAAGATCCGGGCCGCCTTGGCGGCACGGCGTGACGAGTTGCGCGCCGAGTACGATCAGACGCTGAGCGAGATCACCGAGCTGCAGCGCGATCGGCTGACCGACTCGGCCGGGGACGACCAGGCCGACACCGGGACGAAGACGTTCGAGCGGGAGCAGGAGATCTCTCTCGCCAACAGCATCCTGGAACGGATCACGCAGGTCGAGCGCGCGCTGGAGCGGCTCGACGAGGGTGGCTACGGCTGGTGCGAGCGGTGCGGCAACCCGATTCCGGTGGAGCGGCTCGCCGCCTTCCCGTCGGCGACCCTCTGCGTGACGTGCAAGCAGCTGGAGGAGCGGCGCTGAGGACCGCTCCCCGGCGGTCGGTCCGACGGTGACCGATCACCGCCGAGAATGTCGATGGGGAGCAGATGACCGCAGCACGGCCCGCCGCAACCGGTACCGCTGAGCCGGGCGGCGGCAAGCCCCGGCGTCGGGCGATAGTGGTCCTCGTCGGCACGGCCCTGGTCGCCCTGCTGGCCGACCTGGTCACCAAGCACCTGGCGCTGCTCACCCTCGACGACCGCGGGCCGGTACGCCTGCTCGGCGGCGTCGTCTATCTGACCCTCACCCGCAACAGCGGGGCGGCGTGGAGCATCGGCTCCGGTCACACCTGGGTCTTCCCGCTGATCACCATCGCGGTGATCGGCTGGATCCTCTGGATGGCGTTGAAGCTGCGCTCGCTGCCGTGGGCGGTCTCGCTCGGCCTGGTGCTCGGCGGCGCGTTGGGCAACCTGACCGACCGGATCTTCCGTGCCCCCGGTCACTTCGTCGGGCACGTGGTCGACATGATCAGCCTGTTCGACCCGTACGGCCAGGTCTGGCCGGTGTTCAACCTCGCCGACAGCGCCCTGGTCAGCGGCGTCGTGCTGGCGGTGCTGCTGGAGCTCACCGGCCGGCAGCGCGACGGTCGCCGGGCCGGCCACCGGGTCGAACCCGACGACGCCACCGACGCCACCGACGGCGCCGACGCCACCGACGGCGCGACGCCACCAGCGACGAGCAGCGGGAGCGGGCATGACCTCCGCGTTCGCATCCGGTGGCGACCACCGGTCGCTGCCCGTCCCGGACGGCCTCGACGGCATGCGGCTGGACCAGGCCGTGTCCCGGCTCTTCGGGCTCTCCCGCACCGCTGCCGCCGCGCTGGTCGACGCCGGTGACGCGTTGGTCGACGGCGCGCCCGGCCCAACTCGCACAAGGTCAAGGCCGGTTCCTGGCTGGAGGTGACCCTGCCCGCCCCGGCCACCGCGCCGACGGTGGTGCCGCAGGCGGTGCCCGGCCTGCGGGTGGTGTACGCCGACGACGACATCGTGGTGGTGGACAAGCCGGTCGGGGTGGCCGCCCACCCCAGCCCCGGCTGGACCGGCCCGACGGTGATCGGCGGGCTCGCCGCGATCGGGCACACCATCGCCACCAGCGGCGCCGCCGAGCGGCAGGGCGTGGTGCACCGGCTCGACGTGGGCACCACCGGGATCATGGTGGTGACCAAGAGCGAGCAGGCGTACAGCGCGTTGAAGCGGGCGTTCAAGCACCGCGAGGTGGAGAAGCGCTACCACGCCGTGGTGCAGGGGCACCTGGATCCGCTGCGCGGCACCATCGACGCCCCGATCGACCGGCACCCGCACCACGACTACCGCTGGGCGGTCGTCTCCGGCGGCAAGCCGAGCATCACCCACTACGACACCATCGAGGCGTTCCCGGCGGCCAGCCTGGTCGACGTCCGGCTGGAGACCGGCCGTACCCACCAGATCCGGGTGCACTTCTCGACCCTGCGGCACCCGTGTGTGGGTGACCTCACGTACGGCGCGGATCCGACCCTTTCCGCCCGTCTCGGCCTGGCCCGACAGTGGTTGCACGCCCGCTCCTTGAGCTTCCTGCACCCCCGAACGGGCGATGAGGTCAGCTTCGTCAGCGACTACCCTGACGACCTGGAGAGCGCGCTGCGGATCCTCCGCGACTGACGCGCCGACCCGACCGACCACGACGAGGGGACCCTGGCCCGTGCGCGCCGGCGATCTGCTGCGGCAGCTTGACCAGCGGCTGTTGCCGCACCTGGTCCGGGCGCTGTCCCGACTCGGGCAGCGGCCGGCCCGGCCGCGGGTGCTCACCTCCGCCGCGCTGCTCTCGTCGTCGCCGTCCTGCTCACCGCCGTCTGGGCGACCGGCCGGCAACCGGTGGGCGACCGGACGGTGGGCGAGGTGACCCGGGTGGGTGTGGTGCCCGGCGACTCGATCCCTGGCTACCTGCGCTCCGCGGCGGCGGACCTGGCCGGGCTGGCGGCCGCCTCCCCGACGCCGTCGGGCGACGGCACGTATGCCCTGGTCTCCCTCTCCGACTACCTGCCGCCGTCCCGGCTGGTCGCCGTGCTCGGCGACGTCGACGTCTCGGCGGTCTTCGGGCGGGTGCCGCTGCCCGATCGGCAGACCGAGCTGGTCCGCATCCCGGCCCAGCGTGTCCCAGAGGACGTGGTCGCCGGGATGACCGCGGTGGCCGTGCGGAAGGATCGGGAGGCCGCCGACTACCGGACCCGGGCCGCCGCCCTGACCGGTGCCGGGGAGGCCGACCGGGACCTGCGCCAGGTGTACGACAGCGGCGCCCGGGTGGCGGCGCAGGAGGCGGCCGGGTATCGCTCCGGCTGTGCCTGCCTGTACGCGGCCCTGGTCCGCGCCGAGCCGGCCGTGCTGCGCCGGGTGGCGGCCGGGCCGGGGTGCGGGCTGTGGACCCCGCCCCCGAGGTGCGCCGACTCGACCGGGCGGTCTTCACCCCGCCGCTGCCCGAACAGGACGACGTGGCCCGTCCGCCGGCCGATCGCGTTCTGGAAACCACCCCGGTCCCGTCCCCTCCCGGTGGGCCCGGGATGCCGGCCCCCACTCCGGCGGCGGGCGAACCGTCGGAAGCGGCACCGACGGTGACCGAATCATCACCGGTCCCGACGTCGACGGAGTCCGGTGCGCCGACGGCGTCCACCGCGCCGACCTCGCCCGATGCGCCCGAAACCACCGTGGTGGAGCCGACCGGCCGTGCTGCGCCGGGTGGCGGCCCGGGCCGGGGTGCGGGCTGTGGACCCCGCCCCCGAGGTGCGCCGACTCGACCGGGCGGTCTTCACCCCGCCGCTGCCCGAACAGGACGACGTGGCCCG
>JAEVHO010000397.1 GCA_016802835.1 Micromonospora sp. ATA32
CCGGAACCGGCTGATGCTCTGGTGGGTGATGCCGGCCAGCGCCTGCCGCCGGTCCAGCCAGAGGATCACCTCCAGGCCGGCCGAGTTGGCCAGGAAGATCACCTCCAGTTCGGTGATCGGACCGGCGTAGAGCGGCGCCACCCAGAAGCCGAGCCGCTCGTGGAAGGGCAGCTGCTGCTCCACCCCGGGCAGTCGCCCGTGCAGGTAGCCCGCCTGGCGCATGACGAAGCCGAGCGTGTCCAGCGCCGCCAGGATCTGCTGCTGGGTCGGCAGCGGGTGCACGAAGACCGGGACCATCGCCCCCTGGTCCAGCTCCGGATCGACCGAGACCTCCGTACGCAGGCCCATCCGCAGGCTCACAAGCGGGACCCCGTCGAAGATCGTCACCGGCGTCTCCCAGGGCAGCGGGAACGCGAAGTCGACCGCCCGCCGGCGCCCGGCCGGGACCACGAACCGACCCGCGACCGGGACCTGGTGGAACTGCACCAGTCGGCGCGGCGCGGCCGGGTCCTCCGGCTCGACCTGGGTGACCAGGCCGAGCCGGATGTGCCGGACCGGTACGTCGTCGGGCCCGGCGGCAAGCGTCACCCGCCCCGGCAGGCGCAACCCGGGACGGGTGCTCGCGTTGCTCAGCGTGGTCTGCACGGACAGCCCGGTCCAGCCGGACTCCGACGACACCCCCGTCAACCGCACCGCGCTCCCCCGTCCGCCGGTGACCCGGCGAGCTTTCCCGGTGGGCGGCGGCGCAATCAGCGCAGTCGGCGCCCGCGCGGCACCGGATCGGTCTCGTCGTCGAACTCGCCGATGACCTCCTCCAGCAGGTCCTCCAGCGCCACGAAACCGATCGGCCGGGTCGGGCCGCCGCCGTTGCGGACCAGCGCGAGCTGGGCCTGCTGGCCACGCATCGCCGCCACCGCCTCGGTCACCGAGGCCACCGCGGGCAGGGTGAAGGCGTTGGTCATCAGCTCACCGGCGGTCGCCGACCGCCCGGTGGTGACCGTCCGCACCGCCTCCCGGACGTGCACCAGGCCGCACACCTCACCGCCGGCGTCCAGCACGGCCAGCCGGGACCGGCCGCTGTCCCGGGAGACCTGCTCGACCCGTTCCGCGGGGTCGTCCCGGCGCACCGTGACGATCCGGTCGAACGGCTCCATCACGTCCGCCACCGTGGTGCTCTGCAGCTCCAACATGCTGGTCAGCAGCTGGTGCTGCTCCGCGCCGAGCAACCCGTGCTCGCGGGACTGCTCCAGCAGGATGCGCAGCTCGTCCGGCCCGTGCACCTGGGCCAGCTGGTCCTGCTGCCGCACGCCGACCAGCCGCAGGACCGCGTTTGCCAGCGCGTTGAGCGCGGACAGCACCGGCCGGGAGACCCGGGCGAAGGCCCGGAACGGCAGGGCCAGCAGCACCGCCGAGCGCTCGCGTCGGTGATCGCCCACGACTTCGGGGCCATCTCGCCGACCACCAGGTGCAGGAAGGTCACCAGGCCCAGGGCGAAGAGCAACGCCACCAGGTGGCTGGCCGCGTCCGGCAGGCCGACCGCGTGCAGCACCGGGCTGAGCAGGTGCTCGATCGCCGGCTCGGCGAGCGCGCCGAGGCCGAGGGTGCAGAGCGTGATGCCCAGTTGCGCGCCGGCCAGCATCAGAGACAGCTCGCGTACGCCGTCCAGGGCGGCCGGCCGCCGACCGCCGCCGGCTGCCGCCTGCTCCAGCCGGTACCGTTTGCTCGCCAGCAGAGCGAACTCGGCGGCGACGAAGAACCCGTTGAGCGCCAGCAGGATCACCGACACGAAAAGCGCGAGCCCCGGGCTCATGCCGCCTCCCCCTGTTCCTCGGTGCCGGCCATGCGGAGACGGACCGAGTCGGCGACGTGCCGGTCCACCACGAGCACCTCGACCAGGGCGCGCGGCTCGATGTCGGGGTCCTCCCCGTCGAGGGCCAGGCTGATCTCCAGCCGGTCGCCGACCTCGGGCACCCGGCCCAGCTCGCGCATGACCAGCCCGGAGAGGGTGTCGTACTCCGGCGCCTCCGGCAGCTCGATGCCCGTGCTGTCGGCGACCTCGTCGATCCGCCAGCGCGCCGGCACCACCCAGGACCCGTCGTCCTGCCGGGCCGGCGCCCGCTCCGGCGGGTCGTCCTCATCCCGGATCGGGCCGACCAGCTCCTCGGCGATGTCCTCCAGCGTGATCACGCCGGCGAAGCCGCCGTACTCGTCGACCACGCAGGCGAGCTGGCGGTGCCCGGTCCGGAGCCGGTCCAGCACTGTCGGCAGCGGCAGCGTCTCCGGCACCAGCAACGGGGGTCCGGCCACCGCGCTGACCGGGGTGGTCGCGCGCTCCGCCGGGGGCACCCCGAGCACGTCGGCGATCCCGACCACGCCGACCAGGTCGTCCACGCCCTCCGCGCCGCGCACCGGAAAGCGGGAGTGCCCGGTGTCGAGCAGTTCGACGACCCGGCTGACCGGCTCGTGCGCCCGGACGGTGTGCACGTCGACCCGGGGCACCATCGCCTCCCCGGCGGTCAGCTCCCGGAAGTCGAGCCCGCGGTCGAGCAGGGTGGACGTCTCCGCGTCCAGGTGCCCCTCCTCGCGGGACTCGGCGATGATCTGCTCCAGATCCTCCGGGGTGGCCCCGCTGGGCAGCTCCTCGATCGGCTCGATGCCGATCCGGCGCAGCAGCCGGACCGCCGCTCGGTCGAAGAGCGTGATCAGCGGACCGGCCACCCGCAGGTAGATCAGGGTGGAGCGGCTCAGCGCCCGGGCGAGGGGCACGGCGCGGACGATGGCGAGGTTCTTCGGCGCCAGCTCGCCGAGCACCATCTGCACCACGGTGGCGATGACCAGGGCCAGCAGGACCGAGAGCGGCAGGCTGACCGCCTCGGACATCCCGGCGATGCCGAGCAGCTCGGCGAGCCCGCCACCGAGGTACGGCTCGGCGACGTAACCGACCAGCAGGGCGGTCACCGTGATGCCGAGCTGGGCGCCCGAGAGCATGAAGGAGAGCCGACCGGTCACCTCGAGGGCCCGGGCGGCGGCCTTGTCGCCACCGTCGGCGAGCTGCCTGAGCTTGCCCCGGTCCACGGCGACGTAACCGAACTCCTGGGCCACGAAGTAACCGGTGGCGGCGGTGAGAACGATGATCAGGACAAGTCCGACGACGATCAACACGGGTCGCTCAGGGCTCCCGGACGTGGCGTCGGAGGGTGGGGATGCCGGGCGCGACCCGGCTGGCTACTGCTGCCCTCCTGGGCAGAAGAGTCGATCATGTGGCCCATTTTATCCGCGGCGGCTGGGCGTTCGCTGGGGGTGGGCCGAGAGTCCCCCGTTGTCGTGTTCTCCGTCGTCACGGGCGCCCCCGGCCGGTCCCGCGCGCCTCAGGCCTGGTGGTCGGCGAGGTCGTCGACGTCGAGCAGTTCCCGGCCCGTCCGGGGCGTTTTGCGAAAATCACCCGCCTCGACGGGGTGGGTGCGGCTGGCCGGGGCGCCGCTGAAGCCGCCGGAAGGGGGTGGCGCCGGGTCAGCGCAGCACGACGTCGGCGGCCGGCTCGCGCGCCGGGCGGTCCCGCCGCGTCTCCACCAGCAGGTCCGGCCGGCCGAGCTGGCGCGCCACCTTGTTGACCACCCGCTGGGCGGCGGCGAGGGACCGGACCGAGAGCAAGCGGCCCCGGCTCTCCCGGCGGAGCACGAAGTAGTGCACCGCGGCCCGGACCTGCCCGCGGTCGGCGGCGCTGGCCTGGGCGGTCGCGATGACCAGCTCACGCAGGCACCGGGCGAGCCGTTCGGCGAGCTCGAGCTCGGGGCCGTGCAGGCCGGCGCGGAGCGCGGCGAGATGACTGTCGACCTTGCGGATGAGCACGTCGGTGCCGGGCTCGAAGCCTCGCTCCTCGACGGTCATCCAGCGCCCTCCACCCGCATCACGTTGCGAGTGAAGTTACTTTATGTTGTGCAGCACAAGCAAGCTGTTAAGTAAGACTTAACGCGTTAAGCGGATCATCCATCGCGTAAGAGCCACAGTCGGACAGGACCAGGGTCCCGCCGCGACGGGTTGTCACCCCGGCGGGGCAGGATGGAAGGCGTGACGGAGGTGAGGGGCAGCGTCGGCGCGGGCGACGCGCTGGCCGGTTTCAGTGCGGCGACCCGGGAATGGTTCACCGCCGCCTTCGCCGCGCCCACCGCCGCCCAGACCGGTGCCTGGCGGTCCGTCGCCGCCGGCCGCAACGCGCTGGTGGTCGCGCCGACCGGCTCCGGCAAGACGCTCGCCGCGTTCCTCTGGTCGCTGGACCGGCTGGCCAAGGAGCCACCGCCGACGCAGGCCCGGCAGCGCTGCCGGGTGCTCTACGTCAGCCCGCTCAAGGCGCTCGCCGTCGACGTCGAACGCAACCTGCGGGCACCGCTGGCCGGCATCCGGCAGGCCGCCACCCGGCTCGGCGTCGCACCGCCGGACATCACCGTCGGGATGCGTACCGGGGACACCCCGGCCGACGAGCGGCGCGCCTTCGCGCGCACCCCGCCGGACATCCTCATCACCACGCCCGAGTCGCTGTTCCTGCTGCTCACCTCGGCCGCCCGCGACTCGCTGCGCGGCGTCGAGACGGTCATCGTCGACGAGGTGCACGCGGTCGCCGGGACGAAGCGCGGCGCCCACCTGGCGCTCTCCCTGGAACGCCTCGACGAGCTGCTGCCCGCGCCCGCCCAGCGGATCGGCCTCTCCGCGACCGTCCGCCCGATCGACACCACCGCCCGGTTCCTCGGCGCGCCCGGCCGGTCGACGTGGTCCAGCCGGCCACCGCCAAGACGATCGAGGTCACCGTCCAGGTCCCGGTGGCGGACATGACCCGACTGGACGAGCAGGAGCAGCCCCCGGAGGACGACCTGGGCGTCCCGGCCCACGCCGGGCGTCGATCTGGCCGGCGGTGGAGGAACGGGTCTTCGCGCTGATCCGCGCGCACCGCTCGACCATCGTCTTCACCAACTCCCGGCGCAGCGCCGAGCGGCTCTGCGCCCGCCTCAACGAGCTGGCCGCGGACGAGGTGGCCGGCGCCGGCCCGTCGCCGGAGGCGACGGCCCGGTGCGCGCCGGGCGGCCGCCGGCCGAGGTGAT
>JAEVHO010000398.1 GCA_016802835.1 Micromonospora sp. ATA32
ACCCCCGACGCCCCCCACCAGCGGTGGACCCGAACGCCTGGCAGACCGGCCGCCGACGACGGCTGGTCCCGGGCTACCAGGGCGGCCGAGCCCGCCACCGGCGGCACCACCCGCTCCGGCTTGCCGAAGCGGGTGCCGCAGGCGCAGCTCGTCCCCGGTGGGATCGAACCGAAGGGCGGCCGGGACCGGACCCGGCGTACGCCCGACGAAGTACGTGGCCTGTTGTCGGCCTACCACCGCGGCGTGCAGCGCGGTCGGACGGCCGGGGCGGACCAGAACAGCACCTCAACCAAGGAGACGAGCCGATGAACAGGCCACCTGCTATGCAGGACATGGGTTGGCTGCTCACCAACTTCGCCGACAGCGTGGCAGGCATCGCCCACGTGGTGGCGGTGTCCGCCGACGGGCTGCTGCTCGCCTCGTCCCGGGATCTGCCCACGGACCGGGCGGACCAGCTCGCCGCGATCACCTCGGGCGTGGTGAGCCTGACCGAGGGCGCGGCCCGGATGTTCAGCGCCGGCGGGGTGCTCCAGACGGTGATCGAGATGGACAGCGGCTACCTGTTCCTCATGTCGATCAGCGACGGCTCGTCAATGGCGGTGCTCGCCGCCCGCAGCTGCGACGTCGGACAGGTCGGCTACGAGATGGCGCTGCTGGTCGAACGGGTGGGCGCCGCGCTGGTGCCGCTGCCCCGCGACACCGTGCATTCCTGACGCTCGATCAGGCCGGGTGGTCCGGAGCCAGATGGCTCCGCAGGGGAGGAGGTGATCGCGGAATGGACCACCGTCGGGCGGACCCGCGCGGCGCGCTGGTGCGACCGTACGCGGTCACCCGGGGTCGCACCGAGCCCCTCCAGGACATCGCCCTGGAGGCGGTGCTCATGGCCAGTTCCACCCAGGTCGCCGAGTCACGGTTCGCGGGTCACGACAAGCAGCGCATCGCCACGGTCTGCGAGGGCCGGGCACAGTCGCTGGCGGAGATCGCCGCGTACACCCGGTTGCCGCTGGGGGTCGCCCGGGTGCTGGTCGCCGATCTGGTGGCCGATGGCCTGCTGACGCTACACACAGCCGCTCCCGCCGAGGGATTCGAGGAGCGAATGGAAATGCTTGGAAGGGTGCTAAGTGGACTTCGCAGGCTATGACCCCGCCGGGGCGCGCGAGAGCCGGGGAATCATCTCGGCGAAGATCGTGGTCGCGGGTGGCTTCGGCGTCGGCAAGACGACTATGGTCGGCGCGATCTCCGAGATCACTCCGTTGACCACCGAGGCGCTGATGACCGCGGCGGGCGTCGGCATCGACGACCCGTCGAAGGTGCCCGGCAAGGAGACCACCACGGTCGCCATGGACTTCGGTCGGATCACGATGGCTCAGGACCTGATCTTGTATCTCTTCGGGACGCCGGGTCAGACCCGCTTCTGGTTCATGTGGGACGAGATCATCCGTGGTGCGGTGGGTGCGGCCGTCCTGGTCGACACCCGGCGGATCACGGACGCCTTCGCCCCGCTGGACTACTTCGAGAACCGCAACCTGCCGTACGTGGTGGCGCTCAACCGGTTCGACGACGCGCCGCAGTACGAGGCGGAGGAGGTACGCGAGGCGCTGGCCATCCCGCCGGACGTGCCGCTGGTGATGACGGACGCCCGGCACCGGGAGTCGGTGAAGCAGGTGCTGGTGACCGTCGTGGAGCACGCCATGCTCCGCCTCGAGGCCGAGCACGGCCGGGGCTTCCCGACCCCGGTCGGCTGATCCGGACGGGGCCCGGGCACCACGACTCGGGCCCGGCACGCCGGTGCGGGCGGCGGGGCGGTCAGTCCACCCGGAGCCGGTAGCCGCGTTTGACCACCGTCTGCACCACCCGGGGCGCCCGCAAACCGGCGCGCAGCCGGGCCACCGCCATCTCCACCGCGTGCTCGTCGGCGCGCGCGCAGCGTACGCAGCAGGGCGGTGCGGGACAGCACCCGCCCGGGGGACTGGGCCAGCGCCCGCAGCACCGCCATCGGCGCGGGAGCGAGCGGGCGCAGCTCGCCGTCGATCACGGCCGCGTGCCCGCGCAGGGTCAACAGGTGCCCGGCGGCCTTGAAGGAGACCGTACGGCGGGGGAGTTCGTCGACGATCGTCCGGACCAGCGCACCCAGCCGGCGCGGTTCGGCGCGCTGACCGGCACCCCGCGCCGGACCAGCGGCTCCGCGGTGACCGCGCCGACACAGCTGGCCAGCACGTCGCCGCGCAGCCGCCTCGAGGACCGTCTCGGTGCGGTCGCCGGCCGCCCGCAGCAGCGCCTCCGCCGCCGGCGCGGAGGTGAAGGTGACCGCGTCGACCAGCCGGCCGGCGACCAGGTCGATCAGCCGGTGCAGCGGCGCCGGGTCGGTCGGCGGCGCCCAGCGGTAGACCGGCACCTCGATCACCGTGGCGCCGGCCTCCTCGAGCGCCGCCGTGCACTCCGGCTGCCGCTCGCCGTGCAGCTGCATGGCGATCACCTGCCCGGCGACGCCGCGCCGCGCAGGTGGTCGACGACCTCCTCGCAGCTCTCCGACGCCGGTGACCACTGGTCGCGCAGCCCGGCCGCCCGGATCGCGCCCCGCGCCTTGGGTCCCCGGGCCACCACGTACGCGTCGGTCAGCACCGAGCGCAGCGGCTCGGCCAGCCCCCAGCCCTCGGCCGCCTCCAGCCAACCGCGCATCCCGATGCCGGTGTTCGCCATCAGGATGTCCGGCGGCCGTCGAGGCAGGCCCGGGTGGCCTCGCGCAGCTCGGTGTCGTCGGCCAGCGGCACGATCCGCAGCGCCGGGGCCAGCACCACCCGGGCGCCGCGCCGCTGCAGCAGCGCGGCCAGCTCGTCGCGCCGGCGGTCGGCGGTCACCCCGATGGTGAAGCCGGCCAGCTCCTCTGGCATCACTCCTCCTGCCGCAGCCGTACCTCGACCAGCCCGTCCCGGCTCCGCACGTCGTGCCGGCGGACCGACACGTCGGGCAGGTCCAGGCAGCGTCCGGTGCGCAGGTCGTACACCTGCTTGTGCAGCGGTGAGGCGACCGTCGGTACGCCGCCGCGGCTGCCCACGATGCCCCGGGACAGCACGTACGCCCCGCCGACCGGGTCGAGGTTGTCCACCGCGAACAGCTCGCCGCCCGAGGCGAAGAGCGCCACCTGCACCCCGTCGACCAGGGCGGCCACGCCCCGCTCCGGCTCCAGCCGGTCGAGCCGGCAGACCGGCGTCCAGGTCAGCGTCGTGGTGGGGCTCATCGCCGTACCTCCGGCAGGCCCAGCACGACCGGCTGCCGGCGGCGGACCGCCCCATCCGGTTCCCGGCCCGCCGGTGGCCGGGACCGGCCGCCTGCGTCGACGGCCGGGCGTGAGCGGGCGGCCGGCACCGGTTGGCCGCGTTCCTGGGTGAACGTGATCGAGGGGTCCGGCACGTCCGGAGCGTTGACGAAGGAGGTGAAGCGGCGCAGCCGGTCCGGGGCGTCGAGGACGTCGCGCCACTCGTCCGAGTAGGACGACGCGTGCCGGGCCATCGCCGCGTCCAGCTCCGCGCAGAGCCCGAGCGAGTCGTCCACGATCACCGAGCGCAGGTGGTCCAGGCCGCCGTCCATCGCCTCGATCCAGGCGGCGGTGCGTTGCAGCCGGTCGGCGGTGCGGATGTAGAACATCAGGAACCGGTCGATCAGGGTGACCAGCTCGTCGGTGCTCAGGTCGGTGGCGAAGAGGTCGCGTGCCGGGGCCGGAAGCCGCCGTTGCCGCCGAGGTAGAGGTTCCACCCGGTTTCGGTGGCGATGATGCCGAAGTCCTTGCTGCGCGCCTCGGCGCACTCCCGGGCACAGCCGGAGACCGCCGACTTTATCTTGTGAGGGGCACGCAGCCCGCGGTAGCGCAGCTCCAGGGCGACGGCCAGGCCCACCGAGTCCTGCACCCCGTACCGGCACCAGGTCTCGCCGACGCAGGACTTCACTGTGCGCAGCGCCTTGCCGTACGCGTGGCCGGACTCGAAGCCGGCGTCCACCAGCCGCCGCCAGATCTGCGGAAGCTCCTCGACCCGGGCGCCGAAGAGGTCGATCCGCTGCCCGCCGGTGATCTTGGTGTAGAGCCGGAAGTCCCGGGCCACCTCGCCGATCACGATCAGCTTCTCCGGGGTGATCTCCCCGCCGGGGATCCGGGGCACCACCGAGTAGCTGCCGTCGCGTTGCAGGTTGGCCAGGAAGTGGTCGTTGGTGTCCTGCAACGACGCCTGCTCGCCGTCGAGCACGTGCCCGGTGCCCAGCGAGGCGAGGATCGAGGCGACCACCGGCTTGCAGATGTCACAACCCCGGCCCCGGCCATGCTCGGCGACCAGCCGGGAGAAGGTGCGGATGCCGCGCACCTGGACGATCTCGAACAGCTCCTGCCGGCTGGCGTCGAAGTGCTCGCACAGCGCGGTGGACTGCTTCACCCCGGCCGCGTCGAGGAGCTGCTTCAGCATCGCGGCACAGGAGCCGCAGCTCGTGCCGGCCCGGGTGCACGCCTTCAGCGCCGGCACGTCCGCGCAGCCACCGGCGATCGCCGCGTCGATGTCGTCGCGGGTCACCGCGTTGCAGGAGCAGACCTGCGCCGCGCCGGGCAGGGCGGCCACCCCGCCGCCGGTCTCGCCGGCCGGGGCCAGCAGCGCCAGCGGGGGAGCGGGCAGCGGCCCGCCGACGCTGGCCCGCAGCGTCGGGTAGGCGGTCGCGTCCCCGACCAGCACGCCGCCGAGCAGCGTCCGCGCGTCGTCGGAGAGGACCAGCTTCGCGTACGCCCGGGTGGCCGGGTCGGTGAAGGTGACGTCCAGGCAGCCCGGGGTGCTGCCGTGCGCGTCACCAAACGAGGCCACGTCCACACCGAGCAGCTTGAGCTTGGTCGCGGTGTCCGCCCCGGGGAAGGTCGCCGACCCGCCCAGCAGCCGGTCGGCCACCAGCGTCCGCCGCGTCGTCCGGAGAGGACCAGCTTCGCGTACGCCCGTGTGGCCGGGTCGGTGAAGGTGACGTCCAGGCAGCCCGGGGTGCTGCCGTGCGCGTCACCAAACGAGGCCACGTCCACACCGAGCAGCTTGAGCTTGGTC
>JAEVHO010000399.1 GCA_016802835.1 Micromonospora sp. ATA32
GTACCGCGAGGCGCAGGTCGTGCCGGGTGGCCGCCCGAGCGGGCGGGCGGCCAGCAGCTCCGGGTACGCCGGAAAGCGCGGCGGCAGCTTCAGGCCCACGTCGCCGGGGTGCCACGGCTGGGCGCCCCAGCCGGGGCGGCGGGGTGTCGGCGGCGGTGCTGCCGCGCCGAGCAGCCGGCGGGTGGTGGCGGCCCGGGCGGTGACCCCGGCGGGGGTGCCCTCCAGCAGCACGGTCACCTCCGCTCCCCCACGTGAGGGCAGGTCCACCTCCAGGGCGGTGGGCACCAGCTGGGCGCCCCGGACGGCGGCGGCCAGCCGGCCCGCCTCGGCGGGGTCGTCGACCCGGCGGGAGATGTACGCGGCGGCGGCGGGCAGCGGGTGCAGCCGGAACGCGCACTCGGTGATCAGCCCGAGCGTGCCGTACGAGCCGGCGACGAGTTTGCCGATGTCGTAGCCGGCGACGTTCTTGACCACCTTGCCGCCGGCGTGCGCCACCACCCCGTCGGCGCGGACCAGGGTGACGCCGATGAGCAGGTCCCGGACGGTGCCGTAGAGCATCCGGCGGGGGCCGCTGGTGGCGGTGGCGACGGTGCCGCCGACGGTGGCCCCGGGCAGCGGGGCGTCCAGGGCGAGCTGCTGGTCGGCCCGGGCCAGGGTGGCGGCGAGTTCGTCGAGGCGGGTGCCGGCGCGCACGACGGTGATCAGGTCACCGGCGGCGTGCTCCACCACGCCGGCCAGCGCGCCGGTGTCGAGGACGAGGTCGAGGCGTCGGGGCGGGTTGCCCCAGTCCAGCTTCGTGCCGCCGCCCCGGATCGCCACGGCGAGCCCGAGGTCGGCCGCCGTCCGCAGCACCGCCGCGGCCTGTCCGGTGTGGTGCGGGGTGGCGACGTACCGGGCGGGTGACCCGCCGATGTGGTCCGCGTCGCCGGCCGCCCGGACCACATCGTCGGCGGGACCGTCGCCGCGGGCGGCGGCGCGCAACTGGTCGAGGACGTGGTCGGTCGCCATCAGAACGCCTCCGCCAGCCCGGCCTCCTGCGCCGGGTGGACGCCCTTGCGTCTGCCCGGCACCTCACCGCAGAGCCGAGGGGTCGGGAAGACCTTGCCGGGGTTGGCCAGTGAGGCCGGGTCGAACGCGCAGCGGACCAGCTGCATGGTGTCCAGGTCGTCGTCGGTGAACATCCGTGGCATGTACTTCGCCTTGTCCATGCCGACGCCGTGCTCGCCAGTGATCGAGCCGCCATGGGTGATGCAGAGGTCGAGGATCGCGCCGGAGACCTCCTCGGCCCGTTCGCTCTGCCCGTCGACGGCGGCGTCGAAGAGCACGAGGGGGTGCAGGTTGCCGTCGCCGGCGTGGAAGACGTTGGCGACCCGGATGCCGCGTTCGGCGGAGAGCTCGCCGATGCGGCGCAGCACCTCCGGCAGGGCGGTACGCGGGATGACCCCGTCCTGGACGATGTAGTCCGGGCTGATCCGGCCGACGGCGGCGAAGGCCGACTTGCGGCCCTTCCAGAACAGCGCCCGTTCGGCGTCGTCGGCGGCGATCCGGATCTCGAAGGCGTCGTTCTCCCGGCAGAGCCGTTCGACCTGGTCGAACTGGGCGGCGACCTCCGGCTCCGGCCCGTCCAGCTCGACGATCAGCACCGCGCCGGCACCGGGCGGGTAGCCACAGTGCACGGCCGCCTCGGCCGCCTCGATGGCCAGCGCGTCCATCATCTCCACCGCCGCCGGGACCACCCCGGCGGCGATGATCGCCGAGGTCGCGGCCCCCGCCTGGTCCGTGCTCGCGAAGGCCGCCAGCAGGGTGCGCACGGCCTCGGGCAGCCGGGTCAGCCGGAGAGTCACCTCGGTGGCGATGCCGAGGGTGCCCTCGGAACCGACGAACGCGCCGAGCAGGTCGTAGCCGGGGGCGTCCGGGGCTCGCCCGCCGAGGCGTACCAGGTCGCCGTCGGGGGTGACCAGCTCCAGCCCGGTCACGTGGTTGGCGGTGAACCCGTACTTCAGGCAGTGCGCGCCGCCGGAGTTCTCCGCGACGTTGCCGCCGATGGAGCAGATCTGCTGGCTGGACGGGTCGGGCGCGTAGTAGTACCCGTGCGGCGTGGCGGCCCGGGTGACCGCCAGGTTGATCACGCCCGGTTGCACCACGGCCCGCTCGTCGTCCGGCGCCACCTCGAGGATGTCCCGCATCTGCGAGGTGACGATCAGGACGCCGTCGGCGTGCGGCAGCGCCCGCCGGAGAGCCCGGTGCCGGAGCCGCGGGCCACGAAGGGCGTACCGGCGGCGGCGCAGGCCCGGACCACGGCCGCGCACCCGGCGCGTCGGCGGGCAGCGCCACCAGCGCCGGGATGACCTTGTACTGGGCCAGGCCGTCACACTCGTAGGTCCGCAGCTCCTGCCGGTCGCTGATCACCCGGTGGGCGCCGACGGCGGCCCGCAGGGTGGCGGCGAGAGCGTCGATGTCCGTCGTGGTCGTGCTCATGGCCCACCTCGCAGGTCGCGTCCGTCGTCGGTCAGGGCATCCGCTCGTACGCGGGCACGGTGAGGAAGTCGGCGAAGTCGTCGGCGACGGCGACCTCCATGAACAGCGCCCGGGCTTCGGCGTAGTCGCCGGGGTCCCCGGGCAGCTTCGCAATCTCCTCGTCGGCGATCCGCTCGACCAGCTCCCTGGTCACCCGCTCGCCGGTGTCGTCGAGGGTGACGTCGTTGTGCAGCCACTGCCAGACCTGGCTGCGGGAGATCTCGGCGGTGGCGGCGTCCTCCATCAGGTTGAACACGGCCACCGCGCCGGAGCCGCGCAGCCAGCTGGCCAGGTACTGCACGCCGACGCTGACGGCGTTGCGCAGCCCGGCCTCGGTGTGCTGGCCGGGGGTGGCGCGGACGTCGAGCAGCTCGGCGGCGGTGACCCGGACCTCGTCGCGGGTGCGGTCGAGCTGGTTCGGCCGGTCGCCGAGGACGGCGTCGAAGACCTCCCGGCAGATCGGCACCAGGTCCGGGTGGGCGACCCAGGAGCCGTCGAAGCCGTCCCCCGCCTCCCGGGTCTTGTCGTCGCGGACCTTGGCCAGGGCGGTCTCGTTGACCTGAGGGTCGCGCCGGCTGGGGATAAACGCGGCCATGCCGCCGATGGCGTGCGCGCCGCGCCGGTGACAGGTCCGCACCAGCAGCTCGGTGTACGCCCGCATGAACGGCACCGTCATGGTCACCGCGTTGCGGTCCGGGAGCAGGAAGTCCGCCCCCCGGGTACGGAACTTCTTGATCACGCTGAACATGTAGTCCCACCGGCCGGCATTCAGCCCGGCGGAGTGTTCGCGCAGCTCGTAGAGGATCTCGTCCATCTCGAAGGCGGCCGGGAAGGTCTCGATCAGCACCGTCGCCCGGATCGTGCCGCGGGGCAGGCCGAGCCGCTCCTGGGCGCGCAGGAACACGTCGTTCCACAGTCGCGCCTCGAGGTGGCTCTCCATCTTGGGCAGGTAAAAGTACGGCCCGGCACCCCGGTCGAGCTGCAAGCGGGCACAGTGGAAGAGGTAGAGACCGAAGTCGACCAGGCTGCCGGAGGTCCGTTCGCCGTCGACGAGGATGTGCTTCTCGGTGAGGTGCCAGCCGCGCGGGCGAACCACGATGGTGGCCAGCTCGCCGTCGTCGAGGGCGTAGCGCCTGCCCTCCGGCGAGGTGAAGTCGAGCTTGCGTTCGACGGCGTCGCGCAGGTTGAGCTGGCCGGTGACGACGTTGTCCCAGAGCGGGGTGTTGGCGTCCTCGTGGTCCGCCAGCCAGACCTTGGCGCCGGAGTTGAGCGCGTTGATGGTCATCTTCGCGTCGGTCGGGCCGGTGATCTCGACCCGCCGGTCGACCAGGCCGGGCGCGGGCTCGGCAACCCGCCAGTCGGACTCGCGGACGTGCCGGGTCTCGGGGAGGAAGTCGAACAGCGCGCCGTCGGCGAGTTCGGCCTCCCGCTGCCGGCGCCGGTCGAGCAGCTCGCGCCGCCGGACGTCGAAGGTGCGGTGCAGATCGGCGAGGAACTCCAGCGCGTCGGGGGTGAGGATCTGCGCGTACCGGCCGGTCACCGGCCCGGTGATCTCGACGCCAGTGGGCATGGTCATCGGCTCGCTCCTCACCGCGATATGTGTGGCGATCTATCCCGGGATGCTGGTGCCGACTGTAGTTCTCGCTGTTGACGGCCGCGACCTCAGCGACGGCGCAGCCGCCGGGAGCGGTCGGTCCAGTGCGGCGAGCGGTCCCTGACGGACGGCGAGCGGCAGCCGGGCGGGCGGGGCGGCAGCCGGGCGGGCGGGTCGCGAGCGGCCGGTACGGGCACGAATCGGATCCACACCCGGCGGCAGGGTCCGCTGGGGGAGGCGGCGGCCGGGAGGGTCAGCTACCGGACGCCGGTCCCACCGGGGCGCAAAGAGGACATCCGGCGCAGCTCGGGCGCCTTGGGGCAGGGGTTACCGACGCCGATGTGCCGGCATTTCCGCAGCTCGCAGGCGCGCGGGTGGACACGTGACGGCAAAGAGGAATTCTCATTTTCGCCGGGTCGGGGGCCCAACCGCCCTAGTGTTGGCCACACCGGTGCTAGTCACGGAGTTGGCCACCCGAACGACGTCCCACGCAGTCAGCGGACGAAAAGTGAGGGAAGACGCGTATGAAGGCACAGTCAGTTCTCAAATCGGCGGCATTCGGCGTGGGTCTCGGCACGCTCCTGCTCCCGGCCGCCGCGCTCGCGGACACCACCGTGTCACCGGCCACCACTCCGGTCGGCGGAACCGTGGTGCTCACCAGCACCTGCAACCCGAAGTCCGGCGACGCCATCTTCCACGTCACCGGACCCAACCGGGACGAGAACGTCCGCTCCACCACGGCCGCGGCCGGCGGTGGCCTGAGCGCCGAACTCTTCACCGCCGGCTTCACCCTGGGCACCTACACCGTGACGGCCACCTGCGGCGACGGCAGCTCCTCAGGCAGCGCCCAGTTCACCGTCACCCGATCGGCCGCCGCGCCGGCCGGTGGCGGCGGCGCGCCGACCGCACCGGCGCGTCGTCGCCGGCGGCGCGCTGGTCGCCGCG
>JAEVHO010000400.1 GCA_016802835.1 Micromonospora sp. ATA32
GGCGCGTGGCCCCCGTGTTGCGATGGGTCGAACGGTTCGGAGGCGTCGAGTCCGCGGCTCATCAGCCCCGCGGCTCGGCGACGGTCAAAGGCGCTCGCCGATGTCATGGGCGGATTGGCGCACGGATCTCGGCAGAAGCGGATGCTGGCGACGCTGTCGCCCGTCATCAAGGGTCACGTGCGGTTCCGCCCCCGCCTCTTCGAGGCGCTGGTCAAGGAAATACCAGGACGACCGCAGCGCCGGCAACCAGGAACGATCCGAGCGGCAGGAAGGCTCCGGCCGCCCGGCGACCCATGCAGCGGAGGCCGATCGCGGTGACAGTCGCATGACGGCCAGGCCAACGAAGACGAGCACGATCATTCCGGCTGCCCACCACGCGAAGGCGGCCAGTATCCAGCTGGTCCGGCCCGACAGCGGGAGGGCGACGGCGGCCAGCGCGGTGGGGGTTTCGAGGGCTTACGGGCGCGCCGATGCGCAGGCCGCACGCGGTGCAGCGAACGGACGGGAGGATGGCTTGATGCACAGCGGTTGTCCGCATGAGCATGCGGCTCGAAATGGCTGGCCGTCCGGCACGCCTTGCACGGCAATGGCCCAGCGGAGGATCGGCATGAGCGCCAGCAGGCGTAGCAACGTGCGCCGGTTGGCCTGGCGGGGACAATCAATTCTCGTCCAGGCTGTTACGCAGCTGTGTGGCGAGCGCGATTGTGTCTTCCTGGGGTTCGGCGTCGAGGTCGGCGAGGGCTTTGGTCAGGGCGCGCAGCAGGGCGCGGATGCCGTCGGCGTCGCCGAGAGCGTGTCGGGCGTGCATCGCCTTGGTGTAGAGGGCCTCGTTGTAGCGGTCGAGTCCGATGGCCTTGTCGAGCAGGTCGGATGCGGTCTGCGGGTTGCTGTCGAGCAGATCGTCGGCCAGCAGAAGGTGGGCTTCGGTGCCCCACCGGCGGACCGTCTCGCGGTGTGGCTGCAACCACTCGTAATCCTGACCGTCCGCGAGGGGTGCGGTGTAGAGGCCGCAGGCGACGGTGAGGAGTTCGCGGCGGCGCGGCTCGGTGGCGATGGTGGCGCTGCGCATCAGGTCGCGCAGGGTCCACACGTCGACGTCCACGGTCGCCGGGTCGAGCAGGTACCGTCCGGCGGACTTGACGACGTAGGCGTTCTTTGTCTCGGCGGTGCCGGCACGGCCGAGCACGTGCCGCAGGTTCGAGGCGTTGGTGTGTACGCGTTGGTCGGCCTGGCTGATGCGGGCGTCGGGTTCGAGGTATTCGCCGATCTCGCGGGTGGCGGCTCCGTCTGGGTGGACGGCGAGGTACACCGCCAGTTCCAGGGCTTTGGCTCGGAGCGGCCGGCCTTCCGCGGTGATGCCTTCGATGCGGGGTGTGCCGAGCACGCGCAACCGCGCCCGTCCCGACAGGGTGTCGGCAGTGGGCTTGACAGCGGTCGGGGTAGGCGGGTCCGTGGCGGTTGGCGTGATCTCGGTGCGGCTGGCGTGCAAAGGCACGATCGTGACCGGCGCTACTGGTGAGGTGATGGCGGGCGGTTCGCCGGTCTGCGCCTCGCGGAGCGTGGTCAGGATCTGGATGGCCGCGGCCGGTTCGAGCACGGGCAGGCGCGGCGGCACCGGTTCGGCGGACTGCCCGGATATGAGCTTGGTGTGTCCGTCCGGGGCGACCTCGACGGTGGCGCCGTGGGCCCATCCGCCGAGCAGCAGCGCGGACACGTGCAAACCCTCGCCCAGGGCGAGGGCGACCTTGGCGCGCGTGTGGGCACCGGCGGGCGGGGTCTCAGTGATGAGCATGACCGGCGGCAGCGCTTCCTCGTCGGGTACTGTCCGCCGCAGCTCGTCCAGGTCGGTCAGGGCGTGTTCATCGAGGATGCGGCTGCGGTGCAGCAGGCAGGACTCGATCACGGTGAGCGCGTCGTCGATGCTGTCGGTCACGTGCAGGCGCGGCCATGGGCCGAGGGTCACCACGTCCGGGCCGAGCAGCGTGGCCAGGGTGGCGGCGTCGATGACGACCTCGCCGCGTGCGTCGTGGTGGTGCGGGCCGCCGGAGGCCAGCACGGCGACGAGCGTGGCGCGGGCGGCAGCGGGCGCGCCGTCGCCGACGATGCCGGTTCCGCCCGGTGGCAGCGGCGCGAGGTCGGCCATCAGCGCGGGTGGCTCGGTGTCGTCGGCGTCGGGGCGCGGGAGTTCGGGGTTGCGGGCCATGGCACGGCGTAGCGCGACCACCGGTGGTGGCAGTTCGGTCGGTGGGTCGTCGTCAGGTTCGCCGGTGTAGCGGCGGCGGCGCTGCAGCCAAACCGATGTGGCGGCGGCGCTGATCGCGGCAGCGATTGACCAGGGCAGCCAGTCGAAGGGCGATAGCTGCACGCCATGCTCGTCAACTGCGGTAGTCGGGTTATGCGTATCGGTGACGGTCGGTGAGACCGGCGGCGGCGCGGCGGGGCTAGAGGAAGCCGGCGTCGATGCGGACGCGCTAGAGGCCGCCGATGGCGTTGTGTTCGGGATGGCGGCGGATTCCTTGGCGGTCGCGGGTGGCTGCACGGTGGGACCTGGCGGCTGTGGGGCGGCGCTCGGCGGTGCGGGCGGCGCCACCGGCGGCGTCGTCGTCGCCGACGGTGGCTTGGCTGGCCTAGCGGGTTTGGCAGCCTTCGGCGGGTGCGCGTCGCCAGGTAGTTGGAGTTCCCAGCCGGGGTAGATGAGGTCGCAGTCGCGCAGGATGCCGCCGACGCCGGGGAAGTGGCGGTGCTTGTTCAGGTGGCAGATGTCCGGCCACCGGTTCGCGTCGCCGAGCCACTCCTTGGCGACCTTGGACAGGGTGTCGTGTCGCTCGACGGTGTAGAGGTAGCGCACGTCGGCGACCTGGATGATGGCGGGCCCGCGGGCGGCGGCCTGCCGAGGAATGTCGGCGCGCTCTGTGGCGGCGACTGGCTTCGCCGGCTGGTCCGGGTTCGCCGCGCGGTCAAGCGAGCCGGCGGACGTGACGGCGAGCGCGGCGGTGCCAGCCAAGCCGAATACGAGCCGGTGCAGCGGAGCCGGGGAGTCTGAGCACGGGGGATGCGCCGCCGGGTCAGCGCCGCGAAGATCTCGGCGAGCAGGAGCAGCGCGAACACGCCCCACAGCAGCCACATCGCCCACAGCGCCGCGCCGATGAGGACGTCGGGGGTGAATCGTCCGCTGAAGCGCTCGAACCAGCCCGGGATCTGCGACCAAGCCGGCAGGCGTCGAACGGGGTTGCCGCCAGCGAGCCACAGCAGCGTCGGCATCGCCGCAAGGAAGATGCCGGCGCCGATGACAGCGCGAGCGGTACTGACCAGGGAACGGGACAGGGATCCACGGCGCCGGGGCGAGCCGTGGGGATGATGAACCGTGGCCCGTGCACCGTACTCGGCCAGTCTGTCGGCTCTGTCCGGGGACATCTGCGGCACCTGTCCCTCCCCCTGCGGCTGATCGTCAATCTCTCCGGATACACGAAGATGAGTGTTTACGGCTATCACACGGAGAAGGATTCTCACCATCCGCACACAAAGGATCACGCGGAGAAAATCACGGTTGACGTCGCCTCGCCCTCACGGGCGAGACTGCCCCTCATGCCAAGCGGGGGCGCCAGGGCGTCGATCGATCTCAGTTCCTCGGCCATCGCCGCCACCGTCAGCCGGCAGGGCGCTCGGGTCCCGATCCTCATCGACGGTCGCCTCGTCATGCCACCGGGCGTCGCCATCGGCCCCGCGGGCCAGCTCTACGCCGGCCTCGACACCACGCCGCGAGGTCCCTCCCGGCGGACCACCGGTTCGTCGACGATCCAGCCGACCTACTCGGCAAGCCCGCCCACGCGTCCGGTGCGGCACAACCCGACCCCGTGGATCTGGTCGCTGCCGTCCTGCGGCATGTCGCTCACTATGCCGCCAACCAGGTCGGCCAGCCGATCACTGAGCTCACCGTGACCGTCCCACCGAGTTGGGGACCACGCCGCCGCGGATACGTCGTCGAGGCGGCAGGCCGAGCGGGACTACCGTCTCCCGCCCTTGTCACCGCACCCGCCGCCCTCGCCGCCTACGCCACGACGCTCGGCCTCGCCCTGCCCGAGAGCTCCTGCGTACTCGTCTGTCAGGCGGATCGCCATCCGGCGACCCTCACCGTCCTTCAGATGGTCGGCGATGGCTACCGCGAGCTGGCAACACAGCAGCTCGACGGCGCACACGACCTCGACCACCTCATCACCCGGCGCGTCGTTCACACGGCAACCGCCGATGATGACCCACTCCGAGCGGCGATCAACCAACCCTCTGACGTCAATGCAGAGGGCCGCCTCGCCCTCCTGGAGTCCGTCCGCACCGCCAGGAATCTGCTTGCGGCACAGGATCGCGCCCCGATCCTGTTGCCCGCACCCCGACAGCCAGCGGTCATCACCCGCGAGGACGTCACGATCGCCGCGCAGCCCCTCCTCGATCAGGTCCCTGGTGCAGTCGACGGACTTCTCGACGCGGCTGACGTCGACAAGGAGCACCTCACCGCCGTCATCCTGAGGCCAGCTCACGCCCTGCCCGCGCTGACGGACCGGCTCGCACAAGCCACCGGCGCCACTCCCGCCCTCGTCGACCACCCTCACCGCCCTCGCCGACGGAGCCCTGAACCTCACCACCGTCCACCAACCCGGGCCCCGTGCCGCCGCCGCACGGCTACCCCGTGTCCGGCTCCGCGTCAGCGACCTGACCGGCACCCTCCTCATCGGCGCCTGCTCCCTGACCCTGCTCCTGCAAGCCGTCCTCACCGCCGACGTCACCACCGTCCTCACCTACGTCGTCGGTGCCCGCACGTCCCTCCCGCAACTCGGCACCGCCGGCGCGCTCGCCATGCTCACCGCCTTCGCCGTAGCGCACCTCGCACCCACCACCTGGCTCGCCGGAACACCCACCGCGTCAACAACCGAACCCACCACGGGCAGCCTCATCCGGCGGGGATACCTCGCCACCGCCGTCGGCGGTGCCATCGCCGCCGCCCTCTACGGACTCGCCACCGGCACCGCCGTCGAGTTCGACTACACCCACTACCTGAAATGGA
>JAEVHO010000401.1 GCA_016802835.1 Micromonospora sp. ATA32
GGCAGTGGCAGACGCTCTTCTACAACGAGCGCTACTCCAACACCGAGCTGGGCACCCACAAGCACCGCATCCCGGATTTCGTCAAGCTCGCCGAGGCGCTCGGCTGCGTCGGCCTGCGTTGCGAGAACGCGGCCGACGTGGACAAGACCATCGAGGCGGCGATGGCGATCGACGACGCGCCGGTGGTGATCGACTTCGTGGTCGGCAAGGACGCGATGGTCTGGCCGATGGTGGCCGCCGGCACCAGCAACGACGAGATCATGTTCGCCCGGGGCGTCCGCCCCACCTTCGACGAGGACGAGCTGTAGTCATGACCGATCGCACCGAGCGTAGCGAGACCGTGAGGGCATGACGAGGAAGGCACAGCCATGACCATGCACACCCTCAGCGTCCTGGTGGAGAACAAGCCGGGTGTCCTGGCCCGGGTCTCCGGCCTGTTCTCCCGGCGCGGCTTCAACATCGACAGCCTCGCCGTCGGCGAGACCGAGAACCCGGACGTCTCCCGGATCACCATCGTGGTCAACGCCGAGTCGTCCCCGCTCGAGCAGGTCACCAAGCAGCTCAACAAGCTGGTCAACGTGCTCAAGATCGTCGAGCTGGATCCGCAGGTCTCGGTCGCCCGGGAACTGCTGCTGGTCAAGGTGCGCGCCGACCGGACGGCGCGTACCCAGGTGCTGGAGACGGTCAACCTGTTCCGGGCGCGGGTGGTCGACGTCGCCCCGGACACGCTGACCATCGAGGCGACCGGCACCCCCGACAAGCTCGACGCGCTGCTGCGCGACCTCGAACCCTTCGGAATCAAGGAAATGGTCCAGTCCGGTCTGGTGGCGATCGGGCGCGGCTCGCGCTCGATCACCGCCGGGCCCGCGCTGCGCGCCGCCTGACCCAACTACACAGTCCACGACGGGCCGCCAGGGCGGCCGTACGAAAGGGAAGTCAATGAGCGTTGAGGTGTACTACGACGACGACGCCGACCTGGGCCTGATCCAGGCGAAGAAGGTCGCGGTGATCGGTTACGGCAGCCAGGGCCACGCCCACGCGCTGTCGCTGCGCGACTCCGGCATCGACGTGGTGATCGGGCTGCCGGAGGGCTCGAAGAGCCGGGCCAAGGCCGAGGAGCAGGGTCTGCGGGTGCTCACGCCGGCGCAGGCGGCGGCGGAGGCCGACGTCATCATGGTGCTGGCACCGGACACCGCCCAGCGCTCCCTCTACGCCGAGTCGATCGCGCCCAACCTGACCGCGGGCAAGGCGCTCTTCTTCGGCCACGGCTTCAACATCCGGTACGGCCTGATCAAGCCGCCCGCCGACGTGGACGTGGCGATGGTCGCGCCGAAGGGCCCGGGTCACCTGGTCCGCCGGCAGTACATCGACGGCAAGGGCGTGCCCTGCCTGGTCGCCGTGGAGCAGGACGCCAGCGGGTCGGCGCTCGCGCTGGCCCTGTCGTACGCCAAGGGCATCGGCGGCACCCGGGCCGGCGTGATCCGGACCAGCTTCACCGAGGAGACCGAGACCGACCTCTTCGGCGAGCAGGCGGTGCTCTGCGGTGGCGCGGCGGCGCTGGTGCAGACCGGGTTCGAGGTGCTCACCGAGGCCGGCTACACCCCCGAGGTGGCGTACTTCGAGTGCCTGCACGAGCTGAAGCTGATCGTCGACCTGATGTACGAGGGCGGCATCGCCCGGATGCGCTACAGCATCTCCGACACCGCCGAGTACGGCGACCTGTCCCGCGGGCCGCGGGTGATCGACGGTCGGGTCAAGGAGGAGATGCGCAAGATCCTCGGCGAGATCCAGTCCGGCGAGTTCGCCCGGGAGTGGGTGGCCGAAGACGAGGCGGGCCGGCCGAACTTCGCGAAGTGGCAGGCCGAGGGCGCCGCGCACCCGATCGAGGAGACCGGGAAGAAGCTGCGCGGGATGATGAGCTGGGTCGACCGGCCGATCACCGAGACCGCCTGACGTTCCTCCCTTCGACGGTGGCGTGCCCGGTGCTCTCCCGGCCCGGGCGCGCACCGTCATGTTCTTCCACCCGTGTCACCGCCTTCGCCCGCCGGCAACCGCGCCGACATGTCCCGCTGTGAGGGCACTCACCCCGCTTGTCGGGACATGCCGGCCAGCCCGCCCCCTACGATCGCCTGTAGGTGCGTAGCCGGCACCGAACGGCCATGGCACGGCTCAGCGCAGGGCGCAGCGCGGCGTCCCGTCGCCGCAGCCGACCGCTCTGACGACATCTACGAGGACCAATGAATCCTGTCGTACTGATCGCCGAAGAACTCGCTCCCGCCGCCATCGAGGTGCTCGCCTACGACTTCGACGTACGGCACGTCGACGGCACCGACCGCCCGGCCCTGCTCTCCGCACTGGCCGAGGCCGACGCGGTGATCGTGCGCAGCGCGACCCAGATCGACGCCGAGGCGATCGCCGCGGCGCCGCGGCTGAAGGTGGTCGCCCGGGCCGGCGTGGGTCTGGACAACGTCGAGGTGCCGGCCGCCACCGCGCGGGGCGTCATGGTCGTCAACGCCCCCACCTCCAACATCGTCTCCGCCGCCGAGCAGGCCGTCGCGCTGCTGCTCGCCGTCGCGCGCAACACCGCCAGCGCCAGCGCCGCGCTGAAGGCGGGGGAGTGGAAGCGGTCCAGGTACACCGGCGTGGAGCTGCAGGGCAAGACCGTCGGCGTGGTCGGCCTCGGCCGCATCGGCGTGCTCTTCGCGCAGCGGATCGCCGCGTTCGGCACCCGGCTGATCGCGTACGACCCGTACATCCAGCCGGCCCGCGCGGCCCAGCTCGGTGTCCGCCTGGTCGGGCTGGACGAGCTGCTGCGGGAGAGCGACTTCATCTCCATCCACCTCCCGAAGACCCCGGAGACCGTGGGCCTGATCGGTGAGAAGGAACTGGCGGTCGTCAAGCCGGGCGTCCGGATCGTCAACGCCGCCCGCGGTGGCCTGGTGGACGAGCAGGCCCTGGCCGACGCGATCGCCGAGGGCCGGGTCGCCGGCGCCGGCATCGACGTGTACGCCAAGGAGCCCTGCACCTCCTCGCCGCTGTTCGCCTTCGACAACGTGGTGGCCACCCCGCACCTGGGCGCCTCCACCCACGAGGCGCAGGACAAGGCCGGCCTGGCCGTGGCCCGGAGCGTCAAGCTCGCCCTGCAGGGCGAGTTCGTGCCGGACGCGGTCAACGTGCAGGCCGGCGGCGTGGTCGCCGAGGACGTCCGCCCGCTGCTGCCGCTGGCCGAGAAGCTCGGCCGGGCGTTCACCGCCGTGGCCGGCGGGGTCGCCGCCAGCGTCACCGTCGAGGTCCGCGGCGAGATCGTCGCCCACGACGTCTCGGTGCTCAAGCTCGCCGCGACCAAGGGGCTGTTCAGCTCGGTCGTCGAGGAGCAGGTCACCTACGTCAACGCGCCGCACCTGGCCGCCGAGCGCGGCGTCGAGGTGGCCCTGAACACCCAGGCCGAGACGGTCGACCACCCCAACCTGGTGACCGTACGCGGCGCGCTGCCGGACGGCCGCACGGTGAGCGTCTCGGGCACGGTGGCCCACACCGGCACCCGAGACATCATCAAGCTGACCGAGGTGGACGGCTTCGACGTGGAGATCGGCGCGGAGGGCATCCTGCTCTTCCTGCGCTACGTCGACCGGCCGGGCGTGGTCGGCACCGTCGGCACCCTCCTCGGCGAGGCCGGCATCAACATCGCCGCGATGCAGGTCGCCCGCCGGGAGGCCGGCGGCGAGACGCTGATGACGCTGACCGTCGACCAGGCGCTCGGCGCGGACCTGCTCACCTCGGCCGCCGAGTCGATCGGGGCGACGCCGCCAGCGCCGCCGACCTGCGCGACGAGTAAGCACCACCGCATGACCCGGAGGGCCCGGCCGTCGGCCGGGCCCCTCGCCGTGGTGCCCGGTCAGCCGGGGAGGCGCGCCGGGGGGCGGGTAGACCGAGCCGTCCTGGGCGTCGTAGAGCATCAGCCCGTGCTCGCCGGCCAGCCGCTCGATGTCGAGCAGCACCTGGTCCTCGCAGGTGGGGACGAGGTTCATCTCGACGTGGTCGCTGGCCGCGTGCAGCGGGGCCACCTCCCACGTGCCGACCGGGCCGTTCGCCCGGTCCGGGTACGCGGCGGTGATCGCCCGGTAGAAGGCGACCACCCGGGGATCGGGGTGGCGGTCCCCGTGCCGCCCCTCGCGGCATCGCTGCACCGCTGCCCGCACGTCCGCGGGAGTGGCCCTGTCAGGGAGGGCCCACACGCTCAGATCGAAACTCACGGCGGACAGCGTGCCATTCGTCGTTCACGTTGTCTAAACTGCCCCGCCGCAGGCCAGCACCGGAATGTCCATCCTGCTGCCACGACGGTCCGCTGTGGAGACTCTTGCGTAGAGTTGCGTCGATTCGCTAGCGTACCCGTGCGGTCATCGGCTGAGTCGCGACATCGACCCGTCTTCGGGTGACGAGGTCCGGCGTCCGACCGGTCGGACCGCACCCCTCGATTGCGCGAGCCACGCGCACTCGTCGCTGACCGGCCCTCACGGTCGTTGCCGATACCGTGGGGGCCGATCGCGGTTCCGCGTCCACCGGGTGCCGTCGGCCGGGATGCGAGGACCGGCCGAGGCGGTCGCCGGGTTCAGCGGCGACGGTGGGCGAAGAGCGCCCGGTAGCCCGAGCCGTTGCCGAACCAGGCCAGGCCGGCGGGGCCGGCGGCGTACAGGGCGGTGGCGTAGGCGTCGGCCACGGCGAGTCCGGGCCGATCACGGTGGCGGCGACGAGCTGGTCGGCGGGCTCGCCGGTGTGCGGGTCCACCACGTGACCCCGGCGGCCGGTCACCCCGGAGGTGCCGACCGCACCCGCCGTCATCTCCAGCACCATCGGCTGACGGCGGCCGTCGGTCGGGTGGTGCACGGCCACCCGCCACGGGCCGCCGTGCGCGGCGGTGCCGCGTACCACCAGGTCCGCGCCGGTGAGCACGGCGTAGTCGTGGATGCCGGCGGCGCGCAGCCGGGCCGCTGCCCGCTCCACCGCCCAACCGCCGAGCAGGCCGCCGGGATCGAACCCGCCGGGCAGC
>JAEVHO010000402.1 GCA_016802835.1 Micromonospora sp. ATA32
CTCGGTCACCCAGTGCGCCTCGATCCGCTCGACGTCCGCGCAGCCGGTGACGTGGTAGGTCGCCAGGTCGTGGTTGACCCAGTCGCCGTACCGCTCGTCCAGCCGGATCTGCAGGTCGCGTACCCGAACACCGGTCGCGTGGTGCACCGCGTTGGCGATGGCGGCGGCGCTGCCCACGATGCCGATCTCGCCGATCCCCTTCACGCCGGCCGGGTTGAGCTCGGCGTCCTCCTCGGTCACCCAGTGCGCCTCGATCCGCTCGACGTCCGCGCAGCCGGTGACGTGGTAGGTCGCCAGGTCGTGGTTGACCCAGTCGCCGTACCGCTCGTCGAGCACGCCCTCCTCGTGCAGCGCCATCGACACCCCCATCGTCATGCCGCCCACGAGCTGGCTGCGGGCGGTGGTCGGGTTCACGATCCGGCCGGCGGCGAAGACCCCCAGCAGCCGCCCGACTCGGACCTCGCCGGTGTCCACGTCCACCCGGACCTCGGCGAAGTGCGCGCCGTACGCGTAGCGGGCCAGCGGGCGTTGCGCCCGCACCTCGTCCTGCGTGCTCACCTCGACCGTCAGCCCCTCCGCTGGCACCGTCCCGCCGGGAGCGTGGCGCAGCCGCTCCCGCAGCCCCCTCGCAGGCCCGGACCACCGCCCAGCTCCACGAGGCGGTGCCCCATCGAGCCGCCGGCGACGCCGGCCGCCGGCAGGTCGCTGTCGCCGACCCGGATCCGGACCCGCTCCGGCGGCACCGCCAGCGCGTCGGCGGCCACCTGCCAGAGCGCCGTCCGGGCGCCGGTGCCGATGTCGGTGGCGTTGATCCGGATCTCGAAGCTGCCGTCCGACGCGGCGGTGACCGCGGCGGCAGCGGCCCGGGCCCGCGCCGGGTAGCTGGCGCCGGCGACCCCGGTGCCCAGCAGCCAGCGGCCGTCGCGCCGGGCCCGGGGAGACGGGTCGCGTCCGGCCCAACCGAACCGGCGTGCCCCCTCCCGTAGGCAGGCGACCAGGTTCCGGCTGCTGAACGGCTGCCCGCTGTCGGGGTCGACCGGCGGGTCGTTGCGGATCGCAGCTCGACCGGGTCTATGCCGCACGCCGTCGCCAGCTCGTCCATCGCGGACTCCAGTGCGTACGCGCCGGGGCACTCGCCGGGCGCCCGCATCCAGAACGGCGTGGGCACGTCCAGCCGGACCAGCCGGTGCGTGGTGCGCCGGTGCGGTCCGGCGTACATGCTGCGGGTGTAGACGGCGGTCTGCTCGGCGAACTCGGTCAGCGTGGAGGTCTGGCTGATCGCGTCGTGGCAGACCGCGGCGATCCGGCCCTCGGCGTCCGCGCCGAGCCGGACCCGCTGGATGGTGGGCGTGCGGTAGCCGATCGGGCCGAACAGCTGCTGCCGGGTCAGGGCGAGCCGGACCGGCCGGTCCACCTGTCGGGCCGCCAGCGCGGCGAGCACTACGGCCGCCTTCGCGTACCCCTTGCTGCCGAAGCCGCCGCCGACGTGCTCGGCCACCACCCGGACCGCCTCCCGGGGCAGCCCGAACAGCTGGGCGAGGGTGGCCTGCACCGGTGACGAGCCCTGGTTGGAGTCCTGGACCAGCAGCCGTCCGTCCTTCCACCGCGCCGTGGTGGCGTGCGGCTCCATCGGGTTGTTGTGGTACGCCGGGGTGCGGTAGGTGGCGTCCACCCGGACCTCGCCGCCGCGTACCCGGCGTCGAAGTCACCGCTCGCGGTGTCCGTCGGATAGCTCGGATTGACCTTCTCCGGCCGGTACAGCCCGGGGTGGTGCGCGGAGAGCACCGTGCTGTGCGGCAGGGTGTCGTAGTCGATCCGGACCAGCCGCGCCCCCTCCCGCGCCGCCTCGATGCTCTCCGCCACCACGACCGCGACGAACTGGCCGCGGTAGTGCACGGTCGGCTCCTGCAACAGGAACAGCTCCGGGTCCACCCCAGGCGTCAGCCGCGGCGCGTTGCCGTGGTGCAGCACGTGGAGCACCCCGGGCACCGCCAGCGCCGACGCGGGATCGATCCGGGTGATCCGGCCGCGGACCGCCGTCGCCGGCACCGCCCACCCGTAGGTCACCGCTTCCGCCGGGTACTCGACCGCGTAGCGGGCGGCGCCGGTCACCTTGTCCCGGCCCTCCAACCGTGGGTGCCCGTGCCCCACGGCGCCGACCGGGGGTGGCGGTCATCGGCCCACCGCGCCGGCCAGGTCGGTGAGCGCGCGGACCGTGATGTTGCGGATCAGCGGGACCTTGAACGCGTTGTGCGTCAGCGGCCGGGCGGCGGCGAGTTCGGCGTCCGCGGCCCGCGCGGCGAGGTCGGCGGTGAACGGCCGGCCGCGCAGCGTCTCCTCCGCCCGGTACGCCCGCCACGGCCGGTGCGCCACCGCGCCGTACGCCAGCCTAACGTCGCGGACCACGTCCCCGTTCAGGTCCAGCGCCGCGGCCACCGACCCGACCGCGAACGCGAACGAGGCCCGGTCCCGGACCTTCCGGTACGTCGACCGGTGCGCGAAGGGCAGGGCCGGCACCCGTACGGCGGTGATCAGCGCGCCGTGCGCCAGCGTGGTCTCCCGCTCGGGGTGCTCGCCGGGTGACCGGTGCAGCCCGGTGAGCGGGACGTCCCGGGGGCCGTCCGGCTCGTACGCCTCGACCACCGCGTCCAGCGCGACCAGGGCGACCGCCAGGTCGGACGGGTTGGTGGCCACGCACCACTCGGACCAGTCGAGGATGGCCAGGTCCCGATTCTGCCCGTGCCGCGCGGCGCACCCGCTGCCGGGCTCGCGCTTGTTGCACGCCCTGGCGGTGTCCTGGAAGTAGACGCAGCGGGTGCGTTGCAGCAGGTTACCCGCAGTGGTGGCCATGTTGCGCAGTTGTCCCGACGCGGCGGCGAGCAGCGCGCGGGTGAGCAGCGGATGGTGCCGCCGGACCAGCGGGTGCGCGGCGAGGTCGCTGTTGCGGACGGTGGCCCCGATCCGCAGGCCGCCGTCGGGCAGCGGGTCCACCGTGTCCAGCGGCAAGCGGTTGACGTCCACCAGCAGGTCCGGCCGCTGGACGCCGAGCTTCATCAGGTCCACCAGGTTGGTCCCGCCGGCCAGGTACGCCGCGTTCGGGGCCGCGTCGACCAGGGCGACCGCCTCGGCGACGCCGGCGGGACGGTGGTAGCGGAACGGTCTCATCCCGACGCCGCCGCCTCGCGGACGGCGGCGACGATGTTGGGGTACGCGGCGCAGCGGCACAGGTTGCCGCTCATCCGCTCCCGGATCTCGGCGTCGGTCAGTTCGACCGGTGCGGTGAGGTCCGCGGTGACGGCGCTGGGCCAACCGCCGGCGACCTCGGCGAGCATGCCCTGGGCCGAACAGAGTTGACCGGGGGTGCAGTATCCGCACTGGAAGGCGTCGTGCGCGATGAACGCCGCCTGGAGCGGGGAGAGGTCGCCGGCGGTGGACAGGCCCTCGACGGTCCGCACCTCCCGGCCGTCCAGGGTCACCGCCAGGAGCAGGCAGCTCTTCACCCGGCGGCCGTCGAGCAGCACCGTGCACGACCCGCACTGGCCGTGGTCGCAGCCCTTCTTGGACCCGGTCAGACCGAGCCGCTCACGCAGCGCGTCCAGCAGGGTGGTCCGGTTGTCGAGCGTGACCTCGTGGGTCGTGCCGTTGACGGTGAGGGTGACGGGGGGACCACCACCCGCCGCCGGTCGGCTCTCCGTCTACGCGCCCGTTCCGCACCGGGTCATCGTACCGACAACCGTAGGATAAGCCATCAAATCGGGTCAGATGTGTCCTGGGTGGAAGGGGGGCGGGCGAATGCAGGACGTACTCGCTCGCTCGGCGACTGGCACCGGCGGGGCGTCCCGTTCGGCCTGGCGACCGTGGTGTCCAGCGGTGCGGGCACGCAGACGGTGCCGGCGATCTGCTCGCCGTCGACCGGCCGGAGAGGTGCGCGGCGGCATCCCGGCCGGGTGCGTCGAGTCGGCGGTGCTCGACGCGGCGGCGGAGGCGTTGCGTACCGGCCGATCCCGGCTCGCCCGGTACGCCGTCGGCGGGGGACGGTCCCTGGCCGTCCCGGCCCGGCTGTGCAGGGACGCTGTCGGTGCTGGTGCGGCGGGTCGCGCCGGGGGACCCGGCGGGCCGGGTGCTCGCCGACCTCGCCGGCGCCGGACCGGTCGCCGTCGGCACCGTCACCGGTGGTCCGGCCCCGTTCGCCGCCCAGCTGGTGATCCGGCCGGCCGCCTCGACGGCACGCTGGGGGACCCCGTCCTCGACGACTGGGTGGCCGGGCAGGCCGTGGACCTGCTCCGCGCGGGCGGGACGGCCATGCTGCGGCGGCCCGGTCGCCCGCCGGTGCGGGTGCTGCTCCAGGGTTTCCCGGCGGTGCCCCGGATGCTGCTCTTCGGTGCGACCGCGGTGGCCGGCGCGCTGAGCCGGATCGGGGTGTCGCTCGGTTACCGGGTCACCGTCTGCGACCCCCGCCCGGCGTTCGTCAGCGCCGGACGTTTCCCGTACGCGCACGAGGTCCACCGGGCCTGGCCACACCGGTGGTTGCCGACCGCCGCGGTCGACGCCACGACGGTGCTTTGCCTGCTCGGTCACGACCCCCGCTACGAACTCCCGCTGCTGCGCGCGGCGCTGGACACCCCGGCGGGCTACATCGGGGTGCTCGGCAGCCGCGCCGCCCACGCCGCGCGGATCGCCCGGCTGCGCGCCGACGGAATGTCCGAGGAGCGGCTGAGCCGTCTCGTCGCCCCCGCCGGGCTGGACCTCAACGGCCGTAGGCGCGGCCGAGACCGCGCTGTCGATCGCGGCAGAACTGGTCGCAGCCCGGCACGGCGGTAGCGGGCGATCGCTGACCGGACTGACCGGCCCCATCCACCGGCCCGGCGGCCGGCACCGCCGCCACGGGCGGCGCGTTGCGATGACGGTCGCCGGGCTGGTGCTGGCCGCCGGGGCCGGCCGCCGGCTAGGGTCGCCCCAAAGGCGCTGGTCGAGGTCGACGGCGAGCCGCTGGTCCGGCGGGCGGTCCGGCTGCTGCTCGCCGGC
>JAEVHO010000403.1 GCA_016802835.1 Micromonospora sp. ATA32
CTGCTCGCCGCCGCCGGTACGCCCTGCGTGGTCGTCGACTGCGAATCCGGGCCGGTCCGGCTCGGCCTGGCCCGCCGCCTGGCCCACCAGCTCAACGCCGACCACCACCCCCTCACGGAGGTTGCCTCCGCCCCCCTGGCCAGGCTCGCCGCCAACCAGTCCGAAGCAGACCCTGGACGGAAGCGGCTCCTGGAGCCGTCACATCCGTCCAGGATCCACGAGTCGAACAGGAGCGTCGCCTGATGCCGCAGGGAAAGCCGTCCGTCGTACCGTCCGACGGGTTGACGACGCGGCAACGGCGCAACCGGCCGCTGCTGGCGGTCCACACCGGACAGATGAAGGGCAAGTCAACCGCGGCGTTCGGGCTGGCGCTGCGGGCCTGGACCGCCGGCCTGCCGATCGGGGTGTTCCAGTTCGTCAAGAGCGCCAAGTGGAAGGTCGGGGAGGAGAACGCCTTCCGCGCGCTCGGCGAGGTGCACGAGCGGACCGGCCAGGGCGCCCCGGTCGCCTGGCACAAGATGGGCGAGGGCTGGTCCTGGATCCAGCGCGGCGGCGAGGCCGACCACGCCGCCGACGCCCTGGAGGGCTGGCGGCAGGTGCAGCGCGACCTGGCCGCCCAGCGCTACGGCCTCTACGTCCTCGACGAGTTCACCTACCCGATGAGGTGGGGCTGGGTGGACGTGGACGAGGTGGTCGCCACCCTCGCCGACCGGCCCGGCTTCCAGCACGTGGTGATCACCGGCCGGGACGCCGACCCGCGCCTCGTCGCCGCCGCGGATCTGGTCGCCGAGCTGGTGAAGGTCAAGCACCCGATGGACGCCGGCCAGAAGGGCCAGCGGGGGATCGAGTGGTGACCGGGGCCTGGACGCTGCCCCGGCTGGTGGTCGCCGCGCCGGCCAGCGGGCACGGCAAGACCACGTCGCCACCGGTCTGCTCGCCGCGCTGCGTCGCCGCGGCCTGACCGTCAGCCCGCACAAGGTCGGCCCCGGACTACATGACCCCGGCTACCACGCCCTCGCCGCGGCCGGCCCGGCCGCAACCTGGACCCCTGGCTGGTCGGCCAGGAGCGGATCGCGCCGCTGCTGCGCCACGGCGCGGCCACCCCGACCCCCGCCGACATCGCGGTGGTCGAGGGGGTGATGGGGCTGCACGACGGCGCGGTCGGCCGTCGCGGGTACGCCTCCACCGCGCACGTCGCCCGGCTGATCGCCGCGCCGGTCGTGCTGGTGCTGGACACCACCGCCCAGGGGCGCTCCGCCGCCGCGCTGGTGCTCGGTATGCGCGCCTTCGACCCTGAGGTGCGCGTCGGCGGCGTGATCCTCAACCGGGTCGGCTCGCCCCGGCACGAAAGGCTGCTGCGCGACGCGCTCGCCGAGGTGGGCGTACCGGTGCTCGGGGCGCTCACCCGGGCCACCGAGGTCGCCGCGCCCTCACGTCACCTCGGGCTGGTGCCGGTCGCCGAGCGAGCCCCCGAGTCCGTCGCCGTGGTGGCGGCGCTGGCCGACCTGGTCGACGCCGCCGTGGACCTCGACGCGGTGCTCGCCCTGGCTCGCAGCGCCCCGCCGCTGACCGCGCAGGCCTGGGACCCGGCCGAGGCCGTCGGCCTGCCGGTGGCCGCCCCTGCCCTGGGTCACGCCGAGGCGCGGGCGGCAGGCCCGTCAGGCGGGCCGGTCGTCGCGATCGCCGGTGGACGGGCCTTCACCTTCTCGTACGCGGAGACCACCGAACTGCTCGCCGCGGCCGGCGCGACGGTGGTCCCCTTCGACCCGCTGCGTGATCCGGGGCTGCCGTCCGGCACCCGTGCCGTGGTGATCGGCGGCGGTTTCCCCGAGGCGCACGCCGACGCCCTCGCCGGCAACACCACGCTCCGCGCCGACCTGGCCGCCTTCGACGGACCGGTGGTCGCCGAGTGTGCCGGGCTGCTCTACCTGGGTCGGTCCCTGGACGGGGTGCCGATGTGCGGCCGGCTCGACCTCACCGCCCGGATGACCGGCCGGCTCACCCTCGGCTACCGAGACGCGGTGGCCGCCGCCGACTCCCCGGTGGCCCGCGCCGGCGAGCCGGTACGCGGCCACGAGTTCCACCGCACGGTCACCGATCCCGGACACGGTGACGGCCGGCGTGGCGCTGGGACGACGCCGACCACGGCTTCGTCGACGCCCGGGTGCACGCCTCCTACCTGCACACCCACTGGGCCGGTCAGCCGAGCGCCGCCCGTCGGCTGGTCGAGGCGTGTCGATGAGCGGGCAGGTGGCGGGTGGCTCGGCCCCGCGAGGTGCCGGCAGGAGCGTCGGTGCGGACCGTCCGCTGCTGACCGGGGTGGGCGTCGGACCGGGTGACCCGGAACTCGTCACGGTGAAGGGGGTACGACTGCTCCGCGAGGCCGACCTGGTCTTCGTACCCGTGATGGCGGAACGGCCCACCACCGAGGCCGCGGTCGCGGTGCGGACCTTCCGTCCGGCGGCGGAACGCGCCGCTGGCGGCCGACCCGGCGGCCGGGTCGTCGTCGGGCGGGCCGAGGCGACCGTGCTGTCCTACGTGGACGGCAACCGGGTGCGGCGGCTGCCGTTCGCGTTGGACGACCCGGGCGGGATGACCGCCCGTCGGGAGGCGGCCTGGGACGCCGCGGCCCGCGCGGTCGCCGACGCGTTCGACGCCGGGCACCGGCGGATCGCCTTCGCCACCATCGGCGACCCCGAACGTCTACTCCACCTTCGGCTACCTGGCCCAGGGCGTCCGGGCGCTGCTCCCGGCGGTCCAGGTGGGCACCGTCCCGGGCATCACCGCCATGCAGGAGCTCTCCGCCCGCAGCGGCATCCCGCTCTGCGAGGGGCGCGAGCCGCTGACCCTGCTGCCGGCGACCGCCGGCATCGCCGCCTTCGACGAGGCACTGACCGGACCCGGCACGGTCGTCGCGTACAAGGGTTGGCGGCGGCACCCGGAGCTGGTCGGGGCGCTGCGCCGGCACGGGCGTCTCGCGGACGCCGTGCTGGGCCGGGGCCTGGGCCTGCCCAGCGAGCGGATCGGCCCGGTGGACCCGGACCCCGACGACCTGCCGTACCTGTCGACGCTGCTGGTCCCGGCCCGCCGGGACCGCCGAGGAGGATCGCTGTGAGTGCCAAGGTGTGGTTCGTCGGGGCCGGCCCCGGGGCGGCGGATCTGCTGACCCTGCGCGCCGCCCGGGTGATCGCCGAGGCCGACGTGGTGATCTGGGCGGCCAGCCTGGTGCACGCCGACGTGCTCGCCCACGCCCGAGCGGACGCCGAGATCGTCGACTCCTCCCAGCTGCCGATGGAGGGGGTGCTCCCGCTCTACCGGCGGCCGCCGCGCAGGGGCTCACCGTGGCCCGGATCCACTCCGGCGACCCGGCGCTCTGGGGCGCGGTGCAGGAGCAGCTCGACCTCTGCCGGGCCCTCGACCTGGCCGTCGAGATCGTCCCCGGGGTCTCCTCGTTCACCGCGGTGGCCGCGATCGTCGGCCGGGAACTCACCATCCCCGAGGTCGCCCAGTCGGTCATCCTGACCCGGCTGGAAGGGGGCAAGACCCCGATGCCGCCCGGCGAGCGGGTACGCGACTTCGCCCGGCACGGCACCACCATGGCGCTGTTCCTGTCCGCCGCCCGCTCCGGGCAGGTGCAGGCCGAGCTGCTGGCCGGCGGCTACCCGGCGGACACCCCGGCGGTGGTGGCGTACCAGGCGACCTGGCCGGACGAGCTGGTGGTGACCTGCACGGTCGGCACCCTGGAGGCCACGGTCAAGGAGCACCGGCTCTGGAAACACACCCTCTTCCTGGTCGGGCCGGCGCTGGCCGCCACCGGCACCCGCTCGCACCTCTACCACCCCGGGCACTTCCACACCTTCCGCCGGGCCGAGCCCGCCGCCCGCGCCGAGCTGCGCCAGCAGACCCGCGGTCGCACCGGGACCGATCGGGCCACCGAACCCGCGCGCACCGAGGGGCGGCCGGAGTGACGTACGCCGAGCCGCCGCTGCGCGAGCCGGACCTGCCGCGTACCGCGAAGGTCCGGCCCACCGCGCTGCGCACGGGCTGGACGACCGGCGCGTGCGCGACGGCGGCGGCGAAGGCCGCCGTCACCGCGCTGGTCACCGGCGCGACCCAGGACGAGGTGGAGATCGGGCTCCCCGCCGGACGGCGGGTGGCCTTCGCGGTGCAACGCTGCAAGATCGGTCGGGGTGCCGGCGGGCGGGCCGCGAGCGCCGAGGCGGTGGTGGTCAAGGACGCCGTAGACGACCCCGACGTGACGCACGGCGCGCACCTGACCGCCACCGTGGACTGGCGGACCGAGCCGGGGTTGACGCTGGCCGGTGGCTCGGGCGTCGGCACGGTCACCAAGCCGGGCCTCGGGCTGCCGGTCGGCGGTCCGGCGATCAACGAGACCCCGCGCCGCATGATCGACGCCGCGGTCGCCGAGGTGGTCGACCTGACCGAGGTCGGCGTACGGGTGGTGATCAGCGTCCCGGGCGGCGAGGTGATGGCCCGCAAGACCACCAACCGGCGGCTCGGCATCCTCGGCGGCATCTCCATCCTCGGCACCACCGGAGTCGTCCGGCCCTTCTCCACCGCCTCCTGGCGGGCCAGCGTGGTCCAGGCGGTGCACGTGATGGCCGCCCAGGGCGAGCGCATCGTGGTGCTCTGCACCGGCGGGCGTACCGAGCGGGCCGCCCGCGCGCTCCTGCCCGAGCTGCCCGAGGTGTGCTTCGTCGAGGTGGGGGACTTCACCGGCGCTGCGGTCACCGCCGCGGTCGCCGACGGGCTGACCGGGGTGGTCTTCGTCGGCATGGCCGGCAAGCTGGCCAAGCTCGCCGCCGGCATCCTGATGACCCACTACACCCGCTCGAAGGTGGACCTCTCGTTGCTCGGCACGGTCACCGCCGAGGCCGGCGCGACCGCGAGGCTGGTCGTGGCCGGCAAGCTGGCCAAGCTCGCCGCCGGCATCCTGATGACCCACTACACCCGCTCGAAGGTGGACCTCTCGTTGCTCGGCACGGTCACCGCCGAGG
>JAEVHO010000404.1 GCA_016802835.1 Micromonospora sp. ATA32
ACTGGTCGAGTTCAACGGCGAGAACGACCACGTCCACCTACTCGTGAACTTCCCGCCCAAGGTGGCCCCGTCGAAACTCGTCAACTCCCTCAAAGGCGTGTCCTCGCGGCGGATGCGGCAGGAGTTCCCCGACCTCGTGCACCACTACTACCGGACCAACCAGCTCTGGTCAGGCTCATACTTCGCAGGCTCCGTCGGCGGCCCACCGCTGACTGCCGTGCGTCAGTACATCGAGCAGCAGAACCCCCCGGTCTAAGGCACGGCTCGAGCCTGGCCGCCCTCCCCGCGCGGGCCTTCACCCCCACCCTGAAGGGCGGAGCACTGGCCCGCATCTTGGTAGCAGGCCTGCCGGATGGCCGACGGCCCGAACCGGGTGCCCGGCCGGTGCGAGGTGCCGCCGTCGAAGGGCGCGCCGACGATGACGATGTCGGCGTCCGCGAACGACGAAGGCTCGTCGAGTGAGCAGCGGTCGACGCCGAGGAAGGTGACGTCGGGGCCGTACATCGGGCCGTAGCGGCTCATCGCTCCTCCATGCCCCACGGCGAGCGTACCCCGGTCAGCAGGTCCAGGAAGGGCTTCGGCGGCAGCGCCTCGGGGCCGAGCACCCCGACGCCCGACCAGGCGCCACCCGCGAGCAGTTCCAGGGCGACCACCGGGTTGACCGCGGTCTGCCAGACCACCGCCTGGTGGCCGTACTCCCGCATCGACCACTCGTTGTCGACCAGGTGGTAGAGGTAGACCTCCCGGGGCTCACCGGACGGCGACAGACCGCGGACCCAGGTGCCGGCGCAGGTCTTGCCGCGCATCCGGTCGCCGAGGGTGGCCGGGTCGGGCAGGCAGGCGGCCACCACGTCGCGCGGCGAGACCTCGACGCCCCGGACGGAGACCGGCGCGGTCGAGTCCAGGCCGAGCTTGTGCAGCGTCCTGAGCACCTCGATGAACTCGTCGCCGAGGCCGTACTTGAAGGTGACCCGCCTGGCCTTCACCCAGCGCGGGATCAGCAGCACCTCCTCGTGCTCGACGTTGACGCACTCGACCGGGCCGATGCCTTCCGGGAAGTCGAAGACCTCGGGCTCGGAAAACGGCGGGGTGGTGTACCACCCACGAGAGGACTCCCAGACCACCGGCGGGTTGAGGCATTCCTCGATGGTGGTCCAGATCGAGAACGACGGCGCGAAGTCGTAGCCGTCGACGGTCAGGTTGGCGCCGTCGCGTACCCCGATCTCGTCGATCTCGCTGAACAGCTCGTCGGCGGCGTACCGGGCGAAGATGTCGGACAGGCCGGGCTCGATGCCGATGCCGCAGAGGGCGAGGCGACCGGCCCCCTCCCAGCCGGAGGCGGCGGCGAACTGCTCGTCGCCGAGCTTCACGCCGGTCTCGGCGTACGGCTGGGACGGGTGCGGCCGGGACAGCGACATCGCCATGTCGAGGTAGTCGGCGCCGGCGGCGAACGCCCCGTCGAAGATCGGCATGACGAAGCGCGGGTCGACCGCGTTGAGCACATGGGTGATCCGGTGTTCCCGGCAGAGCGCGGCGACAGCATCCGCCGAGGAGGCGTCGACCCGGGCGGCGACGAAGCGGTCACCGTGGCCGGCGACGGCCCGGGACGCGCGGCCGAGGTCGTAGTCGGCCACGACCATGGTCTCGAAGAAGGAACGACGGGCGGCGATGGCGACAGCGGCGGAGCCGACACCACCAGCGCCGACGAGCAGGATGCGCATCAGGAATCAAACCCCAAACCACAGCGATCGAGAGTACGGAGCCAGAGGTTGCGCCGGCCCTCACGCGCGTCGGCGCGGGCCAGGGACCAGCGGGTCAGGTTGATGCCGGTGGCCCGGACGGGCTCCGGCGGGAACGGCAACGGCTTGCTGCGCACCAGGTCCAGCCGGGTCAGCGGGGTGTCCCCGCCGCCGAGCAGGTCGAGCATCACCCGGGCGCCGAACCGGGTGGCGCCGACGCCGAGCCCGGTGAAGCCGGCCGCGTACGCCAGCCGACCGTCGTAGGCGGTGCCGAAGAACGGGCAGAACCGGGTGCAGGTGTCGATGACCCCGCCCCAGCGGTGACTGAAGCGCAGCCCCTCCAGCTGCGGAAACGTGGTGAAGAAGTGTTCGGCGAGGGCGGTGAACGTGGCCGGCCGCTGTTCCAGCTCGGGGGCCATCCGGTTGCCGTAGTGGTAGACGGCGTCGTACCCGCCGAAGAGGATCCGGCCGTCCCCGGTGATCCGGTAGTAGTGGAACTGGTTGCCGGTGTCGGCGAGCCCCTGCCGGTTACGCCAGCCGACGGCGTCCCGCTGGGCGGGGGTCAGCGGCTCGGTCATCAGCGCGTAGTCGTAGACCGGGACGAGGTACGCCCGCAGCCGGCGCAGCAGCGGCGGGAACGCGTTGGTGGCGAGCACCACCTGCCGGGCCCGTACCCAACCGGGCGCCCCGGCCGGGCCGTCCGCACCGTTGCCGCCGGAGGTGGTGGCCCGCAGGGCGGCGCGGTCGCGGCGCAGCCCGGTGACCCGGGTGTGCTCGTGGATCCGTACCCCGAGCTCCAGGCAGGCCCGGCGCAGGCCCCAGGCGAGCCGGGCCGGGTCGAGCATCGCCACCCGGTCCCGGTCCCACATGCCACCCAGGTACGTGGGCGAGTCCACCTCGGCGCGCACCTGGTCGCGGTCGAGCAGCCGGACGTCGTGGCCGTACCGGCGGGCCAGCTCGGCGTCCTCGGCTAGCCCGTCGAGCTGGTACGGCTCGACGGCGACGGCCAGCTCGCCGGTGCGCTCGAAGTCGCAGTCGATCCCGTACGCCTCGACGGTGGCCGCGATCGCGTCCAGGTTCTGCCGGCCGAGCCACTCCAGCACGTCGATCTCGTCGGGAAAGCGGTCCACGCCGTTGGCCAGCCCGTGGGTCAGCGAGGCGGCGCAGAACCCGCCGTTGCGCCCGGAGGCCGCCCAGCCGCAGGTGCCGGCCTCGACCAGCAGCACGTCCCGGTCCGGGGCGTCCCGCTTGGCCAGCAGCGCCGCCCAGAGCCCGCTGTAGCCGCCGCCGATCACCAGCAGGTCGGCGCTGTCCGCGCCGTGCAGGGGCGGCAGCGGGTCGGGGCGTTCCGGACGGTCCAGCCAGTAGGGGACGGGTGCCGCGTCGGCGAGCGCCCCGCCGGTATGCGGAAGGATCATGACGGGCTGGTCGCCCGTTGCCCGCGCGGCGAGCCGACCCCGAGGTCGGCGCGGCGCGCCCGCCGCCCGCGCAGCGAGCCGATCCCCACCAGCAGCAGCGCGATCACGAACATCGCGGTGCCGATCACGTTGACCTGCGGCGGGATGCCCCGCTGGGCGGCACCCCAGACGTACATCGGGAACGTGACGGTGGTGCCGGCGTTGAAGTTCGTGATGATGAAGTCGTCGAAGGAGAGCGAGAAGGCTAGCAGCGCGGCGGCGACGATGCCGGGCAGCACCAGCGGCAGGGTGACCCGCCGGAACGTCTGCCACTCGCTGGCGTAGAGGTCCATCGCGGCCTCCTCCAGCCGCCGGTCCATCCCGGCCAGCCGCGCCTTGACCGTCACCACCACGAACGACACGCAGAACATCACGTGCGCGATGACGATGGTCCAGAAGCCCTGCGGGACGCCGGCCGCGACGAAGAGCGCGAGCAGCGAGGTGCCCATCACCAGCTCCGGGGTGGCCATCGGCAGGAAGATCAGCAGGTTGATCCCGGACCGGCCGGAGAACCGGTGCCGGACCAGCGCGAACGCCATCAGGGTGCCGAGCACCGTGGCGACCACGGTGGCGATGAAGCCGATCTGGATGCTGCGCACCACCGCGTCGCACATGTCCGAGGTGGCGCAGGGCTGCCGCCAGTGGTCCAGGGTGAACTCGTTGAAGTCGTACGACAGCCGACTCGACGGGCGGTTGAACGACAGCCCGGCGACCACGACGATCGGCAGGGAGAGGTAGCCGAGCACCAGCAGGGCGACGCCCATCACCCACCGGTCGGCCAGCCAACGCGAGATCCGCTGCATCAAAGCACCTCCTCCGTGCCGGCCCGGCGCAGGTAGACGAAGACCACCGCGAGGATCGCCGCCATCAGCAGGAACGACAGCGCCGCGCCCTGCGGGTAGTCGAGCCGGACCAGGAACGCCGAGTCGATGACGTTGCCGATCATGTACTCGTTCGGCGTGCCGAGCAGTTCCGCGTTGATGTAGTCACCGGTGGCCGGGATGAAGAAGAGCAGCGTGCCGGCGATCAGGCCGGGCATCGACAGCGGCAGGGTCACCTTGCGGAACGCCCGCAGCGGGCTGGCGTAGAGGTCGCTCGCCGCCTCCAGCAACCGGTAGTCCAGCCGCTCCAGGCTCGCGTACAGCGGCAACACCAGGAACGGCAGGAAGTTGTACGTCAGGCCGAGCACCACCGCGACCGGGGTGGCCAGCAGCCGGCCGTCGGCGCCGAGCAGGTGCACGTCGCGCAGCAGCCCGACGAGCCAGCCGTTGTCCGAGAGGATGGTCTTCCAGGCCAGGGTACGGACCAGGAAGCTGGTGAACATGGGGGCGACCACGCAGACCAGCAGCAGGTTCTTCCACCGGCCGGCCTTCTGCGCGATCGCGTACGCCAGTGGGTAGCCCATCAGCAGGGCCAGCACCAGCGCGAATCCGGAGTAGACGAACGAGCGGGTGAACTGCGGCCAGTATGCCTGCAACGCCTCGGGATAGTTGCCGAAAGCCCAGGTCAGCGCGTACCCGGTGGACAGTGATCCGCCCGGGTCGTAGAGGCTGGCCGCGGCGAGCTGCAGCAGCGGCAGGGCGAAGAAGATCAGCAGCCAGGCCGCTCCCGGCAGCAGGAGCAGGTACGGCAGCAGCCGGTGCCGGCCGCGCCGGGGCGGCGGGGCACCGCCGGCTGCCCGCCCCGGCCGGTACGTGCCGCCAGGGCGGTCATGACGGGGCCCGCTCCGCCCGTCGGATCGGGTGGTCCGGGCGCTCATGACGGGCGCGTCCCACCGCTCTCAGCAGCGGCGAGTGCGCGCT
>JAEVHO010000405.1 GCA_016802835.1 Micromonospora sp. ATA32
ACGATCCGGTGGAGCAACGCCACCGAACGCGAAGCCGCCCGACGCATCGACGCCGAACGACTTATCACGGCGTAGCCATCCGGTAACCCGACACTCTCTCAGCGGCGGAGGTGGGGGCGGAATGCGATCAGGGTGGTCAGCAGCGCGGCGATCAGGCAGAACGCGACTGCTGGCCCGGCCCGGCCGCCGGCCTCGGCGACCACGGCGGTCACGATCACGCCGGCTAGCAGGGGTGCCGCCGCCACCGGCACGAGGGTGAAGCGCTCCGCGATCCGTCCCGCTCGGGCAACCGGCCACCAGAGCAGGGCCGCCACCAGGGCACAGCCGATCGCCGCGACCGGTAGGACGGGCCGGCCGTCCGGTGTGGCGCCCACCAGGAGGACGACAAGTCCCAGCACCACGGTCGAGCCGGCAGCGCTGGCCAGGAGCGTGCGGCCGAGCGGAAGGAAGCGGGTCGCACGGAGCCGACGCCCAACGGCGCGCACGCTGCGACGGTCCGGCTCACGCTCGACTGCCCGGCGCAGGGTGGCAGCGACCTCGGCCAACGGAGCCCCGGTGACCAGCAGGCAGTCGGCCAGGAGGGCCCGGGCTTCGACGTCGCCCGGGTCGAGGTCGACAGCTCTCGTGGCGGAAACCAGCGCCGCGCTCCGGTCGCCGCCGATCAGGTGAGCAGCGCCAGGAAGTGGTGCGCGACCGCCATGGTCGGGGCCAGCTGGACGGCCCGGGTCGCCGCCGTCAGCGCCTCGGCGGTCCGGTCGTCGCCGATCAGCGCCCCGGCGAGCCGGTGCCAGGCCCGGGCGTCGGTCGGTTCCTCGGCTAGGTGCTCGCGCAACACCCCAACCGCCGCGCGCGCCTCGCCGCCCAGGACCAGTGACTTCGCCTGGGCCACCCGGGGCGGCTCGGGGAGGGTGTCCGCTGTCACGACGTCTCCGATGGTGATCAATGATGTTCGGACACGCTACCGGGGAGTGCCCCTCGGCTGTGCCCCATACGTGGGGCAGCTCGACGGGTCCGCCCGGTCGGGGACGACCCGGGGCGTACCGAGTCGAGCGTCCAGGTGGAGATCGACTGACGGTGCCGCGCATAGCGTCGGAGAGGTCAGGAACACCATCTCCACGGGGAGCACATCGTGTCCGTCCCACCTCCCGCGCACGCCACCGCCGGCGTCGCGGTCACCGCCCGCGGGCTGCGCAAGCAGTACGGCACCGGCCAGGCCGAGGTCGTGGCGCGGCTGCTGCGGGAGGCCGTCGACACCCTCGGCCAGACCGTGATCATGGTGACCCACGATCCGGTGGCCGCGGCGTACGCCGACCGGGTGGTCTTCCTCGCCGACGGCCGGATGGACCGCGAGCTGACCGCGCCGACCGCCGAGCGGATCCTCGACGCCCTCGCCGGGCTGGACCCGCTCGTCTCGTCGAACCGGGGGCGGTGATCGCGATGCTCCGGCTGACTCTGCGTACGCTGCGCGCCGACGCGCTGCGCCTGCTGCTCTCATCCCTGGCCGTCGTGCTCGGCGTCGCCTTCATCGCCGGCACCCTGATCTTCACCGATGGGATGCGGACCGGCGCGTATGAGCGGGCCGGAGCCTTCGACCGGCACACCGACCTCGGCGTGTACGCCGGCAAGAGGCCCATCCCGCTCGCCCTGGTTGACCGGGTGCGCGCGTCGACGGGGTGCGCGCCGCCGACGGCGAGCTGACCGGCTCGGCCGGCGTCGTCGCTCCGACGGTCGACCCGTGCTCGGCTACGCCGTCCTCGCCGCGATCCCCACCGACCCGGCCCTGCAGTCGTACGACGTGGTGGCCGGCCGGCTGCCCGAACGCCCCGGCGAGGTGGTGCTCGACGCGCCGACCGTCGCCGACGAGGGCTTCAGCCTGGGCACCCCGGTCAAGGTCGGCGGCGCCGGGGGAGCGGCCCGGCCGTACACCCTGGTCGGCACGGTCGACGTGGCTGGCACCGCCCGGGACTCGGTGGCCCGTACATCGGGCTGGTGGGCGCGGACGCCCTCGCCGTCAGCGGGGAGCGGGGCTACGGCCGGATCATGGTGGCCGCCCGGCCCGGAGTGAGCGCCGCGGCGCTGGCCGAGCGGGTGGGTGCGGTCGCCGGCGCCGGGACGACGGTCAAGAACCGCCAGGTGATCCTCGACGACGCGGTCGACGACGCGGTCCGCGACCAGCGGCAGTTCGGCATGGTGCTGCTGACCTTCGCCGTGGTCGCGGTGGTGGTGGCCGGCTTCGTCATCGCCAACACCTTCGCCATCGTGCTCGCCCAGCGGACCCGCCGCACCGCGCTGCTGCGGCTGGTCGGCGCGACCCGCGGGCAGGTGTTCCGGGCGACGTTGCTGGAGGCTGCGGTGGTCGGCCTGGTCGCCTCCGCGCTCGGTGTTCCTGGTCGCGGCCGGCGGGATCCTCGCCTTCTTCGGCATCGTGCTGTACGGCCCGGTGCTGGTGCCGGCGCTGGTCCGGGTGCTCGGCTGGCCGGCCCGCCGGCTGTTCGGCGCCACCGCCGGGCTTGCCGTGGCCAACGCGGTCCCCAACCCGCGCCGGGTCGCGGCGACCGCCACCGCCCTGGTGATCGGCATCGGGCTGGTGTCGGCGTTCGTGATCGGCGCCGGCAGCACCAAGGCGGGCATCGAACGCAGCGTCGACCAGCAGGTCGGCGTCGACTTCCTGGTCACCGGGATCGGCGGGGACTGCCCGCGCCGGTGGCCGCCGAGCTGGCCGCCCGCCCCGAGCTGGGGATCGTGCATGAGCAGCGCAGCCGGGTCGTCGGCGACGTCGAGGTCCGCTCGGCGCATCCGGCGCTGATCGGCCGCACCTGAGCGGCACGGTGGCTGGGGACGTCGGTCGGCTCGGGCCGGGCAGTGTGCTGGTGCACCGGGAGTTGGCGGCGGCGAAGGGCTGGAGGGTCGGCTCCCCGGTCACCGTTGCCGGCCGGACGTTCCGGGTCGCCGCGGTGGTCACCGCCGACGGGCCGCGCTCGTCGGCAGCCCGGTGCCCGCCGGACACGTCATCGACCTGGTGGACGCCGACTTCGGCGCGCTGTTCCCCGCCCAGCGCGGCTATCTCGCCGAGGTCGACCCCGCCGCCGGAGTGTCCGTGGACGAGGCGCGGCAGGCCATCGAGTCGGTGGTCGCCCGCTATCCGACGGTCAACCTGATGGACCAGGCGGCGTACAAGAAGATGCTCACCGGCACCATCGACATGCTGATGGCGCTGGTCGGCGCGGTGCTCGGCGTCGCACTGGGGCTGGGGGTCAGCGCCGGGGCGATGGCGTTCCGTGACCAAGATCGGCGGCGACTTCACCCTGGTGCTGCCGTGGGGGCGGCTCGGGCTGATCCTGGCGGTGGCGGTGGCGGTGCTGGCCGCGCTGGCCGCCTCGGTGCTGCCGGCCCGGCGGGCGCTGGCCCGACCGGTGGTCGAGGCGCTGGGCGCGGAGTGACACCAGGCCCCGGCCGCCGTCCTGCGGTCCGGTCCCGTGCCGGGTGACATCCGCAGGCCCGGTCGCGTCGGTGACGGCGGGACCGGGCCTGCGGTGCCGGGTCAGAGCCGCTCGACGGTCGCCCCGCGGCAGCGGTTGCGGGTGTCGAAGACGTAGCGGGCGTGGCGTACCACCAGGTCGTAGTCGAGGCTGTCGTGATCGGTGACCACCACCACCGCGTCCGCCGCGCTGACCTCGCGCTCGGTCAGGTCGACGACGGTCACCCCGCCGGGGATGTGGTGCGGCTCGGCGTACGGCTCGACCGCGCGTACGTCGGCGCCGAGCGCCTGCAACCGTCGGGCCACGTCGACCGCGGGGGAGTCGCGCATGTCCCCGGTGTTCTTCTTGTACGCCAGCCCCAGCAGCAGCAGGCGGGCACCGCTGACCGACCGGCCGGACCGGTTGAGCCCCGCCATGATCCGCTGCGCGACGTGCTCGGGCATCTCGTGGTTGACGTCGTTGGCCAGCTCGATGAACCGGAACTGCCGACCTAGTCGCCGCTTGACCTGCCAGGACAGGTAGCACGGGTCGATCGGCAGGCAGTGCCCGCCGACGCCGGGCCCCGGCCGGAACGGCATGAAGCCGAACGGTTTGGTCTCCGCCGCGTCGATCGCCTGCCAGACGTCGATGTCGAGATGGTGGGAGAGCATCGTCAGCTCGTTGATCAACGCGATGTTGACCTGGCGGAAGGTGTTCTCGATCAGTTTGGTCAGCTCGGCCACCCGCGTGGAGTCGACCGGCACCGTCCGTTCGACGATGCGCCGGTAGAACTCGTCGACCCGACGCAGCGACGCCTCGTCGACCCCGGAGACCACCTTCGGGGTGTTCTCCAGCCGCCAGGTGGGATTGCCGGGGTCGATGCGCTCGGGGCTGTAGCCGAGGTGGAAGTCGCCGGGGCTGCGCAGCCCGCTGGCCGACTCCAGCAGCGGACGCAGCAGCTCCTCGGTGGTGCCGGGATAGGTGGTCGACTCCAGGATCACCGCGCAGCCCGGCCGGACGTACGGGCCGATGCCGGTGCCGGCCTGCTCGACGTAGCTCAGGTCCGGGGTGCCGTCCCGCAGCGGGGTGGGGACGGTGATCACGCAGATGTCGAAGCCTTCGGCGTCGGTGTACTCGGTGCTCGGGTGGTACCGCCCGCTGCCGAGGGCGCGACCGAGCCGGTCGGGGCGGATGTCCTCGACGAAGGACTCACCGGACGAGAGCCGTTTGACCCGGTCGGAGTCGACGTCGAGACCCACCACGTCCAAGCCGGCCTCGACGGCCCGCATGGCGAGCGGCAGACCCACGTATCCCTGGCCGATCACGACCAGCTTCTCAGCGCTCACCCGGGCTCCCAGCAGACGGCGGAAACTACCTGCTTGTCACCCTAGAGGCGCTTAAGCGCCGTACGTCCCATTGGGAAGCCGGGTTCGGTGGCGCTGCCCCGCCTCCCGACGGAGGCGGGCCGGTGGTGAGCGGCGACCACTCGGTCCGCGTCAGCCGCGGCGCCG
>JAEVHO010000406.1 GCA_016802835.1 Micromonospora sp. ATA32
CACCGCACGCACACAGACGAATAGGCCATCGCCCGGCGGCGCAACCCAACGCACCATGCCACAACCACGCGCGGGAACCGCGATCTTGACCGCGCCGGGCTCAAACGCTCGCTCATGCCGCTGACCGCGCCTTGCTGGTGGGCACCATCCATCGCGCGCCCGGGCAGCAGGCGGCGGATCAGTCACGCGGTGTGACGACTAGGCACTACCGGCCGACGAACTGTCACCCATCAACTGGAATAGATGCGTAAGGCATCAACTGGAGCCTGACATCGCCGGCAGTCCGGCCGGCCTTCCGGGCGACGACCGCCGCCGGTTGCCCGGGTCAGGCGTTGGTCGAAAGGAAGAGGGCTCGTAGCGCGATCGCCCGGGACTCGATGAGCTGCATGCGGAGCTGCCACTCCGCGGTTGCAGTCCAGTCGGCCTGTGCGGTGATCTGGTCGGGGTGCTTCCGGTACAGCAATTCTCTCGCTCGCCGGGCCCCGCCACGGGAAGGGCATCAGCTCGGAACGCCGGGCATTGGGCGGTCCAGCCGGTGCGGCGGCTGGCCGGTGGTCGTACACATGGGTGAGCACCCGCCGTTGCACGGCCCGGCACGGCCGGAGTGGATCTGCCTTGCCTGCGGCGATCCGTGGCCCTGCCGCATGCGAAAGCGTCAGCTCAAGGAGCTGTGCCGGTGCGACGTCCGGCTGCTGCGCAACTACATGACGCCCTACCTGCGGGACGCCCGCACCGAGATCACCGACCTCAGCCCGGACGAGATCACCGAGCGGTTCACCGGTTGGTGCGCCCGCCCGCTCGGCCGCTGGACCACCGACGAGGCGCCGGGAGGCGGCACCGATGGACGGTCCACCCTGCCCGGGTGACGTGCTGCTGGTCGGCCGCGCGGCGTCGGTGCAGTTCATCCGGCCGATCAGGTTCCAGGTCATTCGGGTGATCTCCGAGTGGGTCACCTACGACGGCTGGACCTGGCTGCACGGGTACTCGCTCGACCAGCGCGGCAAGGCCGTCGCCAAGCGGGAGCTCTTCGTGCAACCCGCTGGCCTTGAGCTGATCGCCGACCGGACCCGCCACCCCGACGACAGCCCAACCAGCGTCCGACCGGCCACCCACGCCGGCCGGCGTCGGCGCCCGGACCGCGACCCACAGCCGACCGGCCGGTGGCGGTGACCCGGTGAGCATTCGCAACCAGTGGCAGGACCGGTTAATCCGTGGGCGGCGTGCAGAGCCCGCCGTACGGTACCGGCGTGCTGACTCACCCGGACGACTTCTCCGAGGACCTGCTGACGTCGACGCTGGTCCGGGAGTGGGGGTTGAGCCTGGCCTCGTTGACCTACCGACCGGTCGGATTCGGCAGCCATCACTGGGAGGCCGCAGAGGACCGGGGGCGGCGGTGGTTCGTGACCGTCGACGACCTGGCCGCGCGGCGTACCTCGCGGGACGAGCCGCTGGGCGTGGCGGTCGACCGGCTGCGGGCCAGCCTAGCCGCGGCCGGCGAGCTGCGGAACCACGGGCGCGCCTTCGCGGTGGCGCCCGTGCCCACCCGGGCCGGCGAGCCGCTGGCCAAGTTGGACGACCGGTTCGGCGTGGCGCTCTACCCGTACATCGAGGGCGAGAGCTTCTCGTGGGGGGAGTTCCCCACTTCGGAGCACCGGCGCGCGGTGCTCGACCTGCTCGTCGGCGTCCACACCGCTCCACCCGAGGTGACTCGGCACGCCCGCGCCGACGACTTCACGATCCCGCACCGGGACGAGTTGGAAGCCAGCCTCCGTGGCGACGACGTGGTGGACTGCGGGCCGTACGCCCGTCGTACCGTTGCCCTGCTCGCCGGGAACGCGCCGGCGGTCCGGCGGTTGCTGGCCCGCTACGACGCGCTGGTCGCGGAGGCCCCAGCGTCCCGGTCGGTGCTCACCCACGGCGAACCGCACCCCGGCAACACCATGCGCGGCCCCGACGGCTGGCTGCTCATCGACTGGGACACCGCCCTGCTCGCGCCGCCGGAACGCGACCTGTGGAGCCTCGATCCCGGCGACGGCTCGGTCCTTGCCGCCTACGCCGAGGCGACCGGTGTCACGCCGCTGCCGTCGATGCTGGAGCTCTACCGGATCCGCTGGGACCTCGCCGACATCGCGGTCAGCGTCAGCCGGTTCCGCAGGCGGCACACCGGCAGCGCCGACGATGACACCTCGTGGGACATCTTGCGGGCGCTGATCGCGCAGGTGAGCGCCTGACCGACCGGCGGCGGCCGCCGTCGGCCGCTTCGCCGGTGGGGTCTACCCTGCCGGGCTGATCTCGTCGAGGATGCGCTGCTGGAAGGCGCGGGCCTCCGGGCCGCTCGGTGGTGTGCCGCCGCTGCGGGCGGCGATGGAGCGTTCGATCAGCCCGGCCGGATATCCGGCGTCGACCAGTCGTCGGCCGGCGGCGACCTTCGACAACCACACGCCGCCCCGGAATCGCACCAGCGAACGGCAGGCGCCCAGTACCGCGTCCTCGGCGCCGGGTGCGGGGGGCGTCGCCGGGCGGGGTCGGAAGGGCCAGCCACCAGCGGAGCGCGTCGATCAGCAGGCGCCGCAGGTCGGCGGGGGAGAGGTCCGCGAACGCCTGCGCGGCCGGCGCCCCGAACAGGCTGTGCCCGCACTGGTGCAGGATGCTGCGGTCCAGGCCGTACCAGAATCGTCCGTCCGCCGCCGGCCGGTCGTCGCCGGACCAGGTCGCCCGGAAGGGCATCCCCGGGCCCGTGTTCAGCTCCACCTCAAAGCCGGGCTCCGGCGTGCCGGACAGGGCCACCTCCCGGCGGTACGCGACCAGTTCCAGCCCCCGGGCGGGGCAGGGCATCACCTCGTGCCGCAACCGGGCCACCAGCTGCCGCTTACCTGTCTCGTCCGGTGCCTGCGCGCAGACCAGGGCCACGTCGACGTCACTGCGGCCGGGCTGGTACGCGGCCATGCCGAGCGAGCCGGCCGCGTACGCGCCGACCAGGTTGTCGCCGAGGACCTCCCGGGCCGCGTCGACCAGTTCCGTCAGGTAGCGCCGAGCGTCGGTGTCCATGCCGCATTCTGGCCCTCGGCCGGACGGGCGACCGGACGGCCCACGGCGGGTCACCGTGCCGGCACCCCGGCGAGGGCCCGAATCCGATCAGCTCAGGTCGGCTTCTCGACGTCGGTCCAGGACGTGCCGGACGGCAGGTACCAGGCCGTCCGCTCCTCGCCGAGGGCGTGCGCGATGACCAGCCGGGCGTGCTCGTCCAGCTCGGGCAGTCGGTCCATCGGGAACCACTGCACCGCCTCCGACTCGTCGTCGTTGACGCGGGCGGTGCCGGCGACGAGTCGGCAGCGGAAGCCCAGGTTCAGGTATTCGCAGCGGTCGCCGTTGGGATAGGTGTGCGGGTGCGAGACCACGCTGCTGAGCCGCTCCGGCTCCACCCGTAGCTCGGTCTCCTCCTCGACCTCGCGGACCACGGCCGTGGCCGGCTGCTCGCCCGGCTCCACGAACCCGCTGATCACCGACCAGCGGCCGTCGTCCGACCGCTTGCCCAGCAGCAGCTCGCCGTCCGCGTTGCGGACCACCGCGCTGACGCTGGGCAGCCAGAGCAGGTCATGGCCGACGTGCTTGCGCATCCGCAGGATGTAGTCCGGTACGCCCATCCGGCGACCCTAACCGGCACGGCCCCGCCGCGGGGGCAGCGGACCGGCCGAGGCCGTCAGCGGCGTGCCGACGTGGCGCCCGGGACGGGCCGGCCGGGCGGCCGGGGTCAGGCCGACCAGCTGACGATCCGGCGTACCCGCTCGTAGTCCCGGGCCAGCTCCGCGTCGATCCGGTCCATCCGGGCCTCGGTCAGCACCACCCGTGGGTCCTGCCACGCCGGGCGGCCAACATCTGGTGGCGCAGCCCGGCCGGCGGGTGGGAGGCGAAGAGGGAGACCTGGTCGCGGACCGAGAGTTGGCGCAGCAGCGGCAGCCGGTCGGCGGTCGCCGACCTCGCCCTGGTCGGGGCACGCGCCCGTCCCGGTCTCGTTTCGATCATGACGCCCGATCCTGCCGACGCCGCCTGCCCGAGGGAACCGGCCGTTCAGCCGAGCAGCGGTGGGCGCCGCGACCACCGCGCCGACGACCGCTGGCGCCGCGACAGTCATTGCCCGGTGCGCGTCGACCGCAGTTTTCGCCGTTCCGGCCCGGACCGCCCCGGAGCACGTCTAATGTGGAGGACATCGGCGACTTTTTGGGTGAACCGGTGGCGGCCGGGCGGTTCGCGGTGCACAGTGATCTCATGAACGACAGCGGACGTGGTGGGCACTACTACTGGTGCACCCGACACCACCGGGTCGAGACCGATGCGGACGTCTGTCCTGCGAAGCATGTTCTCGGGCCGTACGACTCAGCCGCCGACGCGGAGAACGCCCTGCAGAAGGTGCAGGAGCGCAACGAAGCGTGGGATGCCGAGGACGCCCGCTGGGCCGGGGAGGGCAGGTAAACGGCGCGGGACCGACCGCGTCGAGGAACTCCGTGCTCCGCGAGGAGCCACGCGAGAGCATGTCCCCAAGGAGGGAACCGAGATGGCCGAAGCACCGAAGGCCACCACCCGCCCGGCCGCCAAACGTACGACCGCGAAGAAGACCGCCGCGACGCGGCGGTCCACGGGGGCCGCCACGGCCAGGACGGCGACAGTCACCAAGGCGTCTCCGAACGCCTCGGGCGCCGGCGCCGGTCGGGTGCCGGTGAAGCAGGCCGTCGCGAAGAAGGCGGCCGCCAAGAAGGTCGTGGCGGCGGCGCGGAAGGCGCCCGCGAAGAAGGCGCCGGCCACCAAGACCACGGCGAAGAAGGCCCCGGCCACGAAGACCGCTGCGAAGAAGGCGCCGGCCACGAAGACCGCTGCGAAGA
>JAEVHO010000407.1 GCA_016802835.1 Micromonospora sp. ATA32
GTGGAGTCGTTGCGCGGGGTGTCCCGGCCGGAACCGGTGGCCCGTGAGCCGCCCGGAACGTCGCCCCTCGCGCGGGCGTCGGCGTCGAGCCGGTCCCGGAAGCGGCGGAACAGGGCGCCGACGGGGGCGCGGTCCGGACTCACGATGAACCTTCGACGAACGCGGCGACGGTGGCGACCGCCATGGCCAGGGCGGCCAGTCCGGCGCGGCGCCACATCCGGGGTAGGTCCCGGGTGGTGACCACCGGGTCCGGGGGCAGTCCGTACACCTCCGGCTCGTCGAGCAGCAGGAAGAACGCCCCGTCCCCGCCGACGCCGTCGGTCGGGTCGTGACCGTAGAGCCTGGCCTCGGACACCCCCCGGTCGTGCAGGGTGGCCACCCGCTCCGCGGCCCGCTCCCGCAGCTCCTCCAACGGGCCGTACTGGATGGACTCGGTCGGGCAGGCCTGCGCGCAGGCCGGCGTCATGCCGGCGCCGAGGCGGTCGTAGCACAGCGTGCACTTCCACGCCCGGCCGTCGTCCTTGCGCTGGTCGATGACCCCGTACGGGCAGGCGGGGATGCAGTAGCCGCATCCGTTGCAGATGTCCTCCTGTACCACCACGGTGCCGAACTCGGTGCGGAACAGCGAGCCGGTGGGGCAGACGTCCAGGCAGGCGGCGTGGGTGCAGTGCTTGCAGACGTCCGACATCATCAGCCAGCGGAAGTCGGTGCGCTCGGCCATGCCGGTGCCGCGACCCGGCGGCTGCGAGCCGGGCATCCCGAGGAACTCCGGCCCGGCGGCCAGTCCGGGCGGCCGCCGGGGAGTCCCCTGGTGGCAGCCCCGGATCCGTGCCGGTGTCGGTGGCCGTGCCGGCGGCCACCGCGGCGGCGGCGGGACTCACCGTCGCGGCGGTGGGCGTACCGGCGAACGGCGGCGTCCGGTGACCGGCCGGGCGGGGCTGCTCGATGAAGGCCACGTGCCGCCAGGAGTTCGCGGTCAGCGCGCCGGTGTTGTCGTACGACATGCCGAGCAGGTCGAAGCCGGACGCGGGGACGTCGTTCCACTCCTTGCAGGCCACCTCGCACGCCTTGCAGCCGATGCAGACGCTGGTGTCGGTGAAGAAACCCATCCGGGGCTGGCCGTCGGTCCAGCCGGCGTCCGGCGCGGGGTCGAGCGGCCCGTACAGGCTGTTGGCGTCAGGCATGATCTGGCGTCTCCCCGTCGGCCGCGGTGGTTTTCATCGGGGCGTGGTGGCCCGGGGTGATGCCGGCCCGCCGCTGGTAGTCGCCGACCAGGTCGAGCAGCGCCGGACCGGTGGGCCGACGCCCGGGCCGCACGTCGCAGGTGCCGACCTTGCTCTCCTGGATCAGCACGTTCGGGTCCAGGGTGATGCCGAACAGGTCGTTGGCGGAGTCGCCGGTGACCAGGCCCTCGGTACCGAAGTGATACGGCAGCCAGACCTGGTGGATCACCCGGCCGTCGATCCGCAGCGGGGTGAGCCGGTCGGTCACGAGGACCTTCGCCTCGATCACCGCCCGCCCACTGACCAGGTGCGCCCAGCCCAGATGCCCCAGCCCGGCCTCGACGGCCAGCTCCGGGGACACCTCCACGAACATCTCCGGCTGCAGCTCGGCCAGCGGCCGGACCGTCCGGCTCATGCCGCCGGCGGTGTGGTGCTCGGTGAGCCGGCTGACCGTGAAGACGTACGGGAAGACCTCGCTGTGCGGCTCGGGCGGGCTCGGGTTCACCGAGTTCACCGGGTGCGCGTACACCTTGCGGGTCGGGTTGGCCTGCTGGGTGTAGAGCGGGTTGCGCACCGGTGACTCGGCCGGCTCGTAGTGCGTCGGCAGCGGCCCGTCGAGCACCCCGCTGGGCGCGTAGAGCCAGCCCTTACCGTCGCTCTGCATGATGAACGGGTCGTCGCCGGCGATCCCCTCGACGCCACTGGCCCCCTCCGGCGGCCGGTACGTCGGCGGTTTGGTCTTCTCGAAGTCCGGCACGTCGTGACCGGTCCACTCGCCCTTGTCCGGGTCCCACCAGACGTACTTCTTGCGCTCGCTCCACGGCCGGCCCTCACGGTCGGCGGAGGCACGGTTGTAGAGGATGCGGCGGTTGGCCGGCCAGGCCCAGCCCCACTCGGGGGCCACCCAGGTCTGCTCGTGCCGGGGCTTGCGCCGGGCTGCCTGGTTGACCCCGTCGGCGTACACGCCGGTGTAGATCCAGCAGCCGATCGCGGTGGAGCCGTCGTCCTTGGCGTCAACGAATGTGGACAGCGGGCGGCCGGTGGTCGTGTCGTACCCGTTGATCTCGCGCAGCACCGCCTCGCCGCTCGGCTCGGCGTGCGGACCGTGCGTGGGGTATTCCCAGGTCAGGTCGAGCAGCGCCCGGTCGCGGGGCTTGTCGGAGCCGGCCAGCTTCTGCCGCAGCACCCGGCCGAGGTGGTAGAAGAACCACAGCTCGGAGCGGCAGTCGTCGATCGGGTCGAGGGCCTTCTCCCGCCACTGCAGCAGCCGCTGGGTCTGGGTGAAGGTGCCCTCCTTCTCCACGTGCGAGGCGGCCGGCAGGAAGAAGACCTCGGTGCGGCACTCCTCCGGCACGATCTCGCCGGTGTGCACCTCCGGGCCGTTCTTCCAGAAGGTGGCACTCTCGATCATGAACAGGTCGCGGACGACCAGCCAGTCGAGGTTGGCCATGCCGAGCCGCTGGGCCCGGCCGTGCGCGGAGCCGACGGCCGGGTTCTGGCCGAGCAGGAAGTAGCCCTTGATCTTGCCGTCGATCATGTTCAGGACCTGCTGGTACGTGCCGTGGTCGCCGGTCATCCGGGGCAGGTACCCGTAGCAGAAGTCGTTCTCCGGGGTGGCCGCGTCGCCCCAGTACGCCTTGAGCAGGCTGGCGCCGAAGGACCGCGCATTGCCCCAGAAGCCCTTCTGCCCCGGGTGGCGGATGCTGTTCACCCACTCGTCGAAGGTCGGGTGGTCGGCGTGGTGCGGCATCGGCAGGTAGCCGGGGAGCAGGTTGAACAGGGTCGGGATGTCGGTCGAGCCCTGGATGCTGGCGTGGCCCCGCAAGGCCAGGATCCCGCCGCCCGGTCGACCCATGTTGCCCAGCAGCAGCTGGATGATCGCGCCGGTGCGGATGTACTGCACACCCACGCTGTGCTGGGTCCACCCGACGGAGTAGATCAGCATGCCGGTGCGGTCCCGTCCGGAGTTCTCCGTCCAGGCCCGGGCCAGCTCGAGGAACCTGTCCTGCGGGATGCCGCAGACCCGCTCCACCATCTCCGGGGTGTAGCGGGCGAAGTGCCGCTTGAGGATCTGGTAGACGCAGCGCGGGTGCTGCAACGTCTCGTCCCGCAGGGTCTGCCCGCCCACCGGCGCACCGTGCGACTCGTGCCGCAGCCCGGCGGCGGAGTCCCGCTCCTTGGCGGTGTCCCGGCTGCCGGACGAGCCCTCGTGCCCCTCGTACTGCCAGCTGTCCTGGACGTAGCTGGCGGACTCCGGGTCGAAGCCGGAGAACAACCCGTCGCCGTCCTCCGTGTCGGCGAACCGCTCGCTGACGATCGTCGCGGCGTTGGTGTAGGCCAGCACGTACTCCCGGAAGTCCAGCTCGTTGTCCAGGATGTAGCGCACCACGCCACCGAGCAGCGCGATGTCCGTGCCGGCCCGGATCGGCAGGTACGTGTCGGCGACCGCGCTGGTCCGGGTGAACCGGGGGTCGACGTGGAAGACCTTGGCGCCGCGCAGCTTGGCCTCCATCACCCACTGGAAGCCCACCGGGTGGGCCTCGGCCATGTTCGAGCCCTGGATGACGATGACGTCAGCGTTGGCGGCGTCCTGCTGGAAGTCCGTCGCACCACCGCGACCGAAGCTGGTCCCCAGACCGGGGACGGTGGCGGAGTGTCAAATACGGGCCTGGTTCTCGATCTGGAGTGCCCCCATCGCCGTGAACAACTTCTTGATGAGGTAGTTCTCCTCGTTGTCCAGCGTGGCTCCGCCGAGGCTGGAGATGCCCAGCGTCCGGTTGAGCGGCCGGCCCTGGTCGTCGACGTCCTCCCAGGTCTGCTCGCGGGCGGCGAGGACCCGGTCGGCGATCATGTCGAGCGCGGTGTCGAGCGGCAGGTCCTCCCACTCCGTCGCGTACGGCCGGCGGTAGCGGACCGTGGTCTGCCGCAGCGGACTGGTGACCAGGGCTTTGCTGGCCGATCCCTTCGGGCAGAGCCGCCCCCGCGAGATCGGGCTGTCCGGGTCACCCTCGATCTGGGTGACCTTGCCGTCCTTGACGAACACCCGCTGGCCGCAACCGACGGCGCAGTACGGGCAGACCGACCGGGCCACGCTGTCGGCGGTGTCGGTGCGCGCGGTGAGCGCCGACGAACGGGCGGACTGCGCCGCCGCGCCCCGGCCGAGCGGGTCGGTGCCGGTGAGCTGCCGGTAGACCGGCCACCCCTCGATGAAGGTCCGCAGACCCATCCCGGAACACCTCCTCCACGCCCAGCGGCAAAGCTGACCTTTTGAACACTAGGCCAGTGCGCGGGACGCCGCGACCCGAGCCGACGATCCCCTCCGAGTGATCCGGGCGCGGCCGACAGCAAGATCCGCGCGGGCGCTCACCAGACGGTCCAGACCAGGTGGTTGACGGCCAGGGCGGTGACCGCCTGCGCGGCCAGCCACCAGCGCCGGGACCCGGTCGGCAGCAGCGCCGCGCCGGCGGTCAGCCACACCGGTGAACGGCAGCCAGATCCGCTCCACCTCCGCCTTGCTCAGCCCGGACGCGTCGCCAGGCCGATCGCCAGGACGGCGGCCCAGCGGCAGCCCGACCGGGCCGGTCAACGCCCGACCGCCACCCCGGACGGCCGAAGCCGGCCGGCCAG
>JAEVHO010000408.1 GCA_016802835.1 Micromonospora sp. ATA32
GACGAGCCGGCCAGCACCCGACACCACGGCCCGGCCACCATCCACATCTACAGGGTTCAACCCCGAACAGCATGATCAAATTAGGCTACGTGGCATTGGGCCCTGGTCGACGTCGACGACCTGGACGACGCGCACCCCGAGGACGCCCCCGATTGAGTCACCGAGCGCGGCCCGGTCGGGGGCGTTCCGCGTACTGGGGCGGGCGTCGCCGGGAGCGCCGGGGAGGCCGAGGGCCCGCTAGTGATGGTTGTTGCAACGGGCCTAGGTTTCGTCATTCCCCTATCTCTTCTTTAGAGGAGGAGGAGGAGGACTAGAAGCTAGATATAGCAATGACGAAACCTAGGCGTTTGCAACAACCATCACTCGCCCTGTGTCGCGTCCGCGCGAACCTTGCGGAGTCCGGACTTACCTTGCGGACGATCTTGCGGAGTCCGGATTCAGGTTGCGGATTCACCCGTACGTGCCGGATCGGGTAGCGCAAGATCGGCGTCGATGGAGCGGAAGATGCCGTGGCATGGCTGTCGATTCGTCGATGGATGTATGGGCGGTTCGACCGGTTGCTCGCAACCGGCCGCGTGCGTCTGGGCGCCCGTACCGCGGTTGACGAGCGAGGAGTGGGGTGCCATCACGGCGGCTGCCACTCGTGCGGGGTTGAAGCCGACCGCGTATACCGTCAACAGGGTCGAAACGCCGTTGCGTCGGGCGCCATGATGAGATCGTGAACGCAGGACTCCAAGAGCTGCGCAAGGCGATCAGCGAGCATCCTGGCACGCGGGCGCACGCAATGTGGGCTAGACTACGGCGCACGCATGAAGTCCTCGCCGGTAACCTGCGGGAACTCGACAAGCTAATCGAGGGCCCCGAGCAGGACTGGCATCTTGCCCTGAACTTGGTGTCCAACACCGGGTCGCACGATGCCGAACAGGAGGCCTACTTCAACGAATTTGACCGTCTACTTCACAACGTGGTCGCGGCGATCGGAACGCTGATCGACCACACCCGGGTCGTCGCCCGGCGCTACGAGGGCACCCCGTTCTACGACGAATACACCAGACGAGTCCAGCAAGTTGGAGCGCTTCCAGCGGCCAGGTTCGTCAAGGACCTACGCAACTACATGCTCCACCAGAGCCTTCCCGCCCCATACAACCAAGTGAACCTCACGCAACAGAAGGTCACTTACCAACTGCAGATCAGCGTCCCAGCGCTACTCCAGTCCTCATCGTGGTCCGGAGCAAGCCGCAACTACCTGGCACAGCACGGTGATGCCCTGCCGATCCGGGAACCCTTCGACGAGTACACCGCTGCGATCGAGGGCCTCTACAAGTGGATGTTCGCGCAGTCCACCGGCCTCGACTCTGCCGAAATCGAAGCGGCCAACGCCTTGATCGATGAGTACAACGACGTCCTCACCGGGCGTCGACCCTGATGCAGTGACGAGGCGACCCCCGGCCGATCTGTTCGACCTGACTCGGCTCACGATTCGGGGCCCGTTCCTGGCCATTCCACCTGGCGAATCGTCCCCCATGGGCGCCGAGCGGCCCGGTGCCACCGGATCCTCCCGGCTCCTTCCTGGCCATCCAGCAGGTGGGCTGGTCATCCCGGCAGGAGAACCGTCTGCGTGCCAACCGCGTGGGTGTTCTTTCGCGTCCGCCGTCCGCCGTGTGTCGTCCGCCCAGCGCCTACCGCTCCCGGACGGCGTAGGTCAGGTGCGTCACCCTCGGGGAGGGCTCCGCGCGGACCGGCTCCAGGGCCACGCGGCCCGCGTCCACGCCCTCGAACAGGCGGATTCCGGAGCCGAACAGCACGGGCGAGAGCGCGATCGAGAACTCGTCGATCAGGCCGGCGTTCACGTACTCCAGGATCGTTGCGCCGCCGCCCGCGATGCGGACGTCTCGGTCGCCGGCGGCCTCGCGGGCCTGGTCGAGCGCGGGCTCGATGCCGTCGTTGACGAAGTGGAACGTGGTCCCACCCGGCCGCTCCCAGGGGTCACGCTTCTCGTGCGTCACGACGAACACCGGCGTGTGGAACGGCGCCTCCTCCGGCCACGCCTGCTCGCCGGCGTCGAACATGCGCTTGCCCATCACGCTCGCGCCGGTGCGCTCGAACGTCTCCCGCACGATGTCGTTGTCGCGCCCTTCCTCGCCGCCCTCGCCAAGCTTCAGGTTCTCCCGGATGAACCGCTGCGGGAAGATCCACTGCTGCAGTTCCATCCACTGCTGCCCCATTAAGTCCCCGAGGGACTCGGGCGCGATGAACCCGTCCAGCGACATCGACACGCTGAAGAACACCTTCCCGGCCATCAGCCCTCAACTCCCTTCCGAACGATCTCGGTGACGTAGGCAGCCAGGTTGCTCAGGGTCTGCTGGCGCCCTCGATCGCGTGGTACTTCTCGACCGCCTCGTCGCGCAGCTCCTTGGTGGGGAACACCGTGCGCATCTCGATCCGGGTCGCCGCGCCGTCGGGCGCGAACGTGAGGATCGACTCGAAGGCGTTCGGGTCGCCGCGGGACTCACCGTGCAGCAGCGCGATCTCCTCCGGCGGGACGATCTCGGTCCAGGAGATCCACTCCTGGTAGTCCGTCCCGTCCGGCCCGTGCATCACGAAGTCCCACTCCCCGCCGACGCGGAACTCGAAGGACCGCGTGGTGGTGGTGAACCCCTCCGGCCCCCACCACCGCGACAGGTGCCGCACCTCGGTGAACGCCTCGAACACCAGCTCCCGTGGGGCGTCGATGACCCGGGAGATCACGATCTCGCGGTCAGCCGTCGCGGACTGCGCCGGCGCTCCTCGTCCCATCTCGCTCATCAGCTACTCCTCCTGCCTTGCCTGCTTCAGGTCCTGCACGTACGCGTCCAGCCGGTCGAAGCTCTCGTTCCAGAACCGCTCGAACCCGCCGGTCCACTCGTGGACCGGTCGCAGCCCGCGGGCGTCAAGGCCGTACAGCCGCTGCTTGCCTGCCTTGCGGTCCCGCACCAGCCCGACCTCCCGGAGCACCCGCAGGTGTTTGGACGCCCGCGTCTGGCTCATCCCCAGCTCCTGGGCCAGGTCGGTCACCGGCCGCTCACCCGCCCGCAGCAGCGCCAGGATGTCCCGGCGCTGCGGCTCGGCGATCGCGTTGAACGCGTCCGACGTCGTCGCTGCTCGTGCCATGGCCGCCATCATATGCCCATATCGGCGCGCGTTAAGTCGAGATAAATCAGGCGGGTCTTGTCAGATGACGATCGTGACCCTTGTCACCTGACTCGGCTCAGGCTAGTGCGCACCTCGTCAGTTGATCTGGGCCAGCGCGTCGCGTAGGTCAGAAGGGAGTGGGCCTTCGGCGGTCAGGGTGTGGGCGCCGACCCTGATCTGTACCGTGCGGTAACGCCGCGCGGTGCGCACGAAACGCTTGATGGACCAGCCGGTCGCGTTCTCGACGAACCTGGTGACCGCGAGCGCGGCGAACACGATGGTCAGATGGGCCTCGATGGACTCGCGCTTGTGGTGGTAGATCGGCCGGGCGCGCAGGTCGTGCTTGGACATCTGGAAGGTCTTCTCGATGCGCCAGAGCTGGTGTTAGGCACCGATCACGAACTCGGGCGTGGGGTTGTCGATGATGGTGATGTACGTCCGACGCGGAGGGAAACCAACAGACACCGCCGAGCCCGGAAACCGCAAGGTAAATCCGGACACTCTCACCCGACGCCGTCCGGACCTACCCTGCGAGTCGCTGGTCGGCGCCTTGATCATCCGCAACCTTGAACCGGACGCGACACCCTGGACGTCGCCCAGGCCGCCGCCGGCCCCGCCGCCCGCGCCGGGATCGTGAGCCAAGCCACGCCCCGTCCGTGAACAGTCCGGACCGGCCTGGCCGACTTAACAGATGAAGCCAAGCCACGCACCGCCCAGGGGGCCACCATGACCGCCGCCCGCGCCTCACCATGACCGACCGCCGTCCTACCCGATCAACGAAAGGAGAGCTGTGACCGCCGTCGATAGCTCATCATCAGGTCCCGCCGCCCACCTGGCGGCCCTCGCCACCGCCTACTACTCGCCCCGCCCCCGCCTCGCCGACCCCGCGTACAGCAACCTCCTGCGCCGGTCCGAGGTTCACGACCTCGACGCCGACGGCCTCGGCCGGGCCCTCGCCCCGTTGTTCGCCGGTGACTACGTCCAGCGCGTCACCGTGGCCGAGTACGACACGGACACGGTCGAGCGCCGCACGGTTGCCCGCCGCAGCGCCGCCGACCCGACCCGCGCCGACTACCTGTCCGCCGAGGCGTTCGCGGCCCGCGTCGCCCTGGTCGTAACTCACCTCCCGGACGCCCCGCCGTCCGCGTCCCTCGGCGTTATCCGCGCCGTCCGGGACTCCCGCGCCCTGGCCGCATTTGGCCCCCGGTCCGGTTGGGTCCGCGAGGTCTCACGGGCGGTCGCCGCTGAGCTTCCCCACCTGGCCGACGTCGGGGCCATCCTGTACCGCGACGGCGAGCCCGAGGCCCAGGCGGCCCCGTGGACGCCCGAGCGCCGTCGCGAGTAGACCGGGCCCGCCGGGTCCCCCGCGACCCGTCCGTCCTGGCCGTCCAGTGGGCCGCCGCCTGGCGCGAGCGGGCCACCCCCGGCTCTCGATAACGAACACAGTCCTAGCGTTAGTCGCCGCCGTCGCCGCGATCATCGCCCTGTTCAGGTAGAACGCCCCCACCTCGGTCCGCGCCCGGGCCGGGGCGTTCGGCGTATCCTCCGGCGCTAGTGACCGCCCACAACGGAGCCGACCCGAATCCGGCCCCGCTGGCCCGCCGACCTTATCGGACGGCCTGGCCGCGTGGGCCGCCGACCAGCTGGGCGAG
>JAEVHO010000409.1 GCA_016802835.1 Micromonospora sp. ATA32
GGCCGTCCTCGTCAGCGGGGAGCTGGCCCGGTCGCTCAGCCGACAAAGCCTCGTCGACGAGTACGTGCTGCTCATCCATCCGCTGCTGCTCGGCGCGGGATCACCGTGACCGGGAGGTGCTCGACGGCCTGCCGAAGTACGTCGCCTCCACGACCATGATCGAGCCGCTGCCGTAGGCCAACTCCACCCTGCTCAAGGGCGACGTCGCGGACGCGGCGGCGGACCTCAAGCGGCAACCCGGCCCGTACATGGCCGTCCTCGTCAGCGGGGAGCTGGCCCGGTCGCTCAGCCGACAAAGCCTCGTCGACGAGTACGTGCTGCTCATCCATCCGCTGCTGCTCGGCGCGGGTCGACGCCTGTTCCCGGACGCGACCGTCCCCACCGACCTGCGGCTGGTCGACAGCGTGACGACGACGACCGGCGTGGTGATCGCGACCTACCGGCCGAGGTGAGCCACGCGGGCGCACAGCCGGTCGACGGCGTCCCCGGCGACCGCGAAGGTCATCGGCAGCAGCGGGACTGGACCGCATCACGGCCAGTCTCGGCCGGCGTGGTGGCGCCGTCGAGGAACCGCAGCACCCGCTCGGCCGGGTTGCGGTCGAAGAGCCGGTCGAAGAACTCCGGGCCGCCGATGAGCCCCCGGTCCAGCGCGCGCAGCGCGACGGCGTCCATCCACAGATGCCGGCGGGGGTACGCGGGCGCCGGGACCGGCGGGCGACCGGCGGCGAGCGCCCGGGCAACCTGGTCGGCCTGCCGGTGCATGGCGGCGAAGGTGAACCCGGTGGAGGGCCGGGTGGCGCCCCCGGCAGTGCCGAGGCGTACCACCCGGGGTGAGGGGCGGGCGTCGAACGGGGCGTCGGTCATCGGGATCACCCCGTTCTCCACCTCCCGCACGGTCAACGCCGACGGGTCCAGGCCGAGCAGGTCGAGGTAGCCCCGCAGCGCGGCGTCGTACCCGCCGTCGGAGAGCAGGTCGGGCGAGAACTCGGTGTACTCGACCAGCGCGTACCGGTCGCTGACCGGCAGGACGTACCCGAACGACACCCCGCGGGCCGGCTGCGGGGTGCGGAAGTCCATCAGGACCGCCCGCGCCGGATCGAACACCGGCGCCTCGGTCTGCACCCACCAGCCGCGGAAGTGCTGCAGCCAACTGGTCCGGCCGGGCCGGCGCGGCGGCCGGGGGCGCGAGTCCAGCACCCAGGCCGCCCGCAGCAGCGCGCCCGCCATCGGCGGAGCGGACCAGGACACGGTCCCCGTCGTCGTCCAGGGCGCCAGCCCCCGCCGTGATCCGGGTTACGCCGAGCCGCCGTTCGGCCTCGGCGGCCCGCTCGTACACCGGGGCGGAGCGGAGCATCGCGTACCGCAGCGGGGCCAGGTCCAGCACCCGGCGCCCGCCGGTGGTGGTGGCCACCTCGACCTGCCGCCAGCTCGCGCTGAGCATCGGGTCCAGGTCGGTACCGGGGTGGCCCCAGAACGCCCAGGTGCGGTCCTGGCCGCGCTTGTGCACCGGATCGACGACGGCGACCCGCAGGCGGTCCACCCCGTGCCGGTCGAGGGCGGCCAGGACCAGCGACGCGGCGCCGCCGCCACCGACCAGGGCGAGGTCGACGTCGACCGGCGTGGAACTGTTCACCTGGCAAACGCTGTCACACCCCGGCCGGCGGGTCGCGCCGGCCGCGGAGTCTGCGCGCACGGCGGCCGCCGCCGGACGTCCGCTCCGGTGTCAGGCCACCGCGGCCGGCGTGTCGGCGGGCGCCGTGGGCTCTGGCTCCGCGTAGGCCGCCGCGACGTGGCCCGGTCGAAGACCCGCCACGTCGCGCCGTCACCGCGACGGCCACCACGAAACCCACCCAGTACGGCGCGGTCAGCCCGAACGTCGTGGCGACCACGCCGCCGAGCAGCGCGCCGACGCAGTTGCCGCCCGCGGCGATGAACAGGGTGGTGCTGCCGACCCGGCCGCGCAGCCGCTCCGGCGTCAACCGCTGACGCAACGAGTTCGCGACGATGTTCCACAGCGCGCCGTGCACACCGAAGGCGAACAGCGCGAAGCCGACGAGATACGCGCTGGTGGAGGCCGCCAGGGCCAGGTGCATCCCCGCCTCGATCACCAGGCCCACCCGGACCGTCCAGGTGGCGGTGAACCAGCGCACGAGGTGGTCGCCGACGACGGCGCCGAGGACGCCGCCGACGGCCATGCAGGTGAAGAGCAGGCCGTACCCGACCGAGTCGAGGTGCAGCCGTTCGGTGGCCAGCAGCACCAGCACCGCGGTGGCGGCGGTGAGGGTCACGTTCAGCAGCCCGATCAGGATGGCCATCGTCCGCAGCAGCCGCTGCTCGGCCAGCCAGCGGAATCCTTCCACCATCTCGGCCCGTACCGAGCGGCCCCGCCGCGGTCTGCCGATGACGGCCGGTAGTGTCCCGCGACGAGGCCGATCAGGACGGCGCTGAGCGCGTACGTCGCGGCGTTGACCAGGAACGGACTGCTCGCCGCGACGACGAACAGGAAACCGCCGAGCGGACCGGCGAGCATCCCCTGCGCCAGGGTGGTGCCGCCGCCCAGCCAGCCGTTGGCCCGTTCGAGCAGGCCACGGGGCACGAGGTCCGGGAGCATCGCCTGGCTCGCCGAGCGGAAGACGATCTCACCGGTGTTGATCACGAACAGCACGACGTACAGCAGAGCGATGCTCGCCCACCCGGTCAGCATCGCGACGGCCAGCGCAGCCAGCGCGACGACCCGTACCCCGTCGATGACGATCATCAGCCGACGCCGGTCGACCCGGTCGACCAGGACACCACCGGGGAGGGCGAAGAGCAGCCAGGGCAGCCACGCCACGGCGGAGGCCGCCGCCACCACCAACGGATCATCGGTACGCGACGCCACGAACAGCGGTGCCGCCACCGTGGCCAGCCCGCTGCCCAGCGCCGACGTCGTACTGGCCGCCCAGAGCTTGCCGAATCGGCTGCCGAGCCTGTCCCCCGTCACGGCGAGGGAACCTACCAGCGCGAACCTGCCGGCGTCCTACGACTTCCCGCGCTGGTGGACGGGTTCCAGCCGGGCCAGGTCCTCCGCGGTGAGCCGCAGCGCGGCCGCGGCGACGTTGGCGGCCAGGTGGTCGGGGTTGCCGGTGCCGGGGATGGCCAGCACGTTCGGCCCGCGCTGCAACGTCCACGCCAGCCGCACCTGCGCGGCGCTCACGCCATGATCGCGGGCCACGGCGAGCACCTCGTCAGCCTCGCCGCCGCCGGCGCCGGCCTCCCGTCCGGTGGTGGCGATGGAGAAGAACGGCACGAAGGCGATGCCCAGCTGCCCGCAGGAGCGCAGGAACTCGTCGTGCTGGGGCCGGTACCCGAGGCCATAGGAGTTCTGCACGCACACCACCGGCGCGATGGTCCGGGCCTCGGCCAGCTGCTCGGGTCGCACGGCCGAGACGCCCAGGTGCCGGATCAGCCCGGCGTCCCGCAGCTCGGCCAGCGCCCCGAAGTGCTCGGCGAGCGGTTCGGGACCGTAGACCCGCAGGTTCACCACGTCCAGGTGGTCCCGGCCGAGCTGACGGAGGTTCTCCTCGACCTGGCCGCGCAGCTGCTCCGGCCGGGCCATCGGCAACCACTGCCCCGACGGGTCCCTACCCGGGCCGACCTTGGTGACGATGACCAGGTCGTCCGGGTACGGCGCGAGGGCCCGGTTGATCAGCTCGTTGGCGGAGCGCCGGGCGGAGAAGTAGAACGCGGCCGTGTCGATGTGGTTGACGCCCAGCTCGACCGCGCGGCGCAGCACCGCGATGGCCCGGTCCCGGTCGCTGGCGCCACCGTCGGCGTTGGCCGTCAGCCGCATCGCGCCGAACCCGATCCGGTTGACCGTCAGGTCGCCGAGGGTCCAGGTGCCCGCGGCTGCCGCGGTCGTCGCCTCTGAAGTCATGATCACCAGTGTGTCACCCGGCTCGGCAGTGGTAGTTGCCAGTGCCGTCGGCTCGGTGACCGGCTGCACCACCCGTAGAACGTCCTAGGAGGCTAGCCGCTTCGCCGGCACAGGCGCCGGGCCGCGCCGCAGGGCTCCGGACCGGGGAACGAGCCCGAGCCCGTGGGGCGCCCGACATCGGACGCCCCACGGTGGACGGTCAGGGCACCATCCAGTCGAGGACCGGAGAGCCCTGGAGAGCGACCAGGACACACATGAACAGCAGCAGCAGCAGGCTCCAGCCGAACACCTTGCGGAAGATCTCCCCCTCCCGGCCGCCATCCCGACCGCGGCGGCGGCGATCGCCAGGTTCTGCGGGCTGATCATCTTGCCCAGCACCCCGCCGGAGGAGTTCGCCGCGGCGAGCAGCACCGGGTCGAGGCCGGCCCGGGCGGCGGTCTGCACCTGCAACGCGCCGAACAGGGCGTTGGCGGAGGTGTCCGAGCCGGTCACCGCGACGCCGATCCAGCCGAGGATCGCCGAGAGGAAGACGAACGCCCCACCGGCCGCGGCCAGGAACGCGCCGAGGGTGTTGGTCTGGCCGGACTGGTTCAGCACGTACGCCAGGGCGAGCACCGCCATCACGGTGAGGATCGCGAAGCGCAACTCGACGTAGGTGCGCCCGTACGCCCGCAGCGCCCGACCGGGCGAGACCCGCAGCAGCACGGCGGTGAGGATGCCGGCGAGGATCATCAGGGTGCCGGCGGCGGCCAGCCAGTTGAGGGTGAAGCTGGTCGACGACAGCGGCGCCGTTCGCGCCGAGCAGCGTCCAGCCGGGCCAGGCGGCAACTTCACCGTCCCACGGCTCACCGGCGAGGGCGTCCCTTGGACCGGGCCCGAGTTCGCGATCG
>JAEVHO010000410.1 GCA_016802835.1 Micromonospora sp. ATA32
TCATGCTGCCTCGCGGGGCTCGCCGAGCAGACCCCGGTCTTCGGCACCACCGCCCGGGCGCTGGTCCTGGTCGGCGCGACCTTCTACAGCCTGGGCTGGTTCCTCATCGGCTGGTCGGTGGCCCGGTCCGGGATGTTCAGCTACGGCGACGGCCTGATGCTCATGATCGCCTCTCCACTGCTCGGCCTCGGTGGCGCGCTGATCGGCTCGTTGCAGACCTTCGGGGCGATCTTCGTCCTGATCGCCGGGATCGGCATCGGCTACCGCTCCGGTCGGCTCGTCCCCCAGGCCATCGCCCGGGACGCGGCCAGTGCCAGCGTGGCCACCGCCGGCCCGGGGCCCGGCGGTTCGGTTCCGGGCGCCGGCGGCCCGCTCGCCGCCGGCTGACCCGTCGCCGCTCCACCGGCTCCGGGGAGAATGGGTGCGCGGGTGAGCGGATCGGGTGGAGAACTGACGTCCTGTCCCTGGTGGGCGCGCTGCTCGTGTTGCCCGGTTTCATCCGCCGGAGCAGTCTGCTGGGCATTTGACCAGCTGGAAAGGTAGCTGGCAGTTCACGGTGAGTTGCCTGACAATCGGCTCCCGGGGTGGCCGGATCGCGGCTTTCGTGGCAATCCTTGGCTCCATGCCAACCCGGTCGCCGCTGTCGCGGCTGTTCACCGTGCTGCTCGCCGGCCTGCTCGCCGGGCTCGCCCTCGCGGTCGCCGCGCTCCCGGGCAACCTGCTCGCGGGGTTCACCGCGAAGGCAGCGATCGGAGCGTACGCCGAGCTGCCCGGCGCGCTGCGCACCCCCGCGACGCCGCAGCGGTCGTACCTCTACGCCAACGACGGCAAGACCCTGATCACCACGTTCTACGACGTCAACCGCACCGACGTGCCGTTGGCCGAGATCGCTCCGGTGATGCGGCAGGCGATCGTGGCGGCCGAGGACCGGCGCTTCTACTCGCACGGCGGCGCCGACCTGCGCGGGATCGTCCGCGCCCTGGTGGCGAACGTCAAGGGCGGCGGCACCGCTCAGGGTGGCTCGACGCTGACCATGCAGTACGTCCGCAACGTGCTCAAGACCGACCCCACCCGCACCGCCGAGGAGCGGCAGGCGGCCACCCAGCAGACCGTCGGGCGCAAGATCCAGGAGATCCGGTACGCCAACGCGCTGGAGAAGATCCTCAGCAAGGACGAGATCCTCAACCGCTACCTGAACATCGCGTACTTCGGGTCCGGGGCGTACGGCATCGCGGCGGCCAGCCAGCGCTACTTCGGCAAGCAGCCCGCCGACCTGACCCTCGGCGAGGCCGCCCTGCTCGCCGGCCTGGTGCAGTCCCCGGACGAGTACGGCCCGGTCGACGGCGACAAGAACAAGGCGCTTGCCCGCCGCGGCTACGTCCTCGACTCGATGGTCGGCACCGGTGCGATCACCGCCGCCCAGGCGCAGGCCGCCCAGGCCGAGAAGCTCGACCTGCACCCGACCCCCCAGCCCAACGGCTGCACCGCCGTCACCCAGGGGCACGACGACTGGGGCTACTTCTGCGACTACCTCCGCCAGTGGTGGCTCGCCCAGCCGGCCTTCGGCGCGACCGTCGACCAGCGGGAGCAGGCGCTGCGCCGCGGCGGGTACAGCGTTGTCACCTCGCTGGACCCGCAGGTCCAGGCCACCGCGCAGCAGCAGGCCACCGCCGTGTACGGGTACGACAACAAGCGGGCGCTGCCCATCGCGGCGATCGAGCCCGGCACCGGGCGGGTGCAGGCGATGGCGGTCAACCGGCACTACAGCCTGGACAAGAACCCGAACGGGCAGGCGAACTATCCCAACACGGTCAACCCGCTGATCTCCGGCGGCGACAGCGTGGCCGGCTACCAGGCCGGGTCGACCTTCAAGCTCTTCACCATGCTCGCCGCGCTGGAGTCGGGCAAGACCCTCTCCACCGGCTTCGACGCGCCCAGCAAGCTGCCCACCCGGTACGCGGCCCAGGGCGACGGCAGCTGCAACGGCACCTGGTGCCCGGCCAACGCCAACCCGCAGTGGATGGACGGCTACCGGATGATGTGGGACGGCTACGGCCGCTCGGTCAACACGTACTTCGTCTGGCTGGCCGAGCAGGTCGGCGAGGAGAAGGTGGTCGAGATGGCCCAGCGCCTCGGCATCAAGTTCCGGGCCGCCTCCGACGCCGCCTTCGCCAAGGACGACGCCGCCAACTGGGGCGCGTTCACCCTCGGCGTGGCCGCCACCACCCCGCTCGACCTGGCCAACGCGTACGCCACCGTGGCCGCCGAGGGGACCTACTGCACCCCGCTGCCGGTGGTGTCGGTGACCGCGGCGAACGGCGACAAGGTGCCCGTCGGCGAGCCGTCCTGCAAGAAGGTGCTCGACACCGACGTGGCCCGGGCCGCGACCGACGCGGCGCGTTGTCCGGTGGGCCAGCAGTCGGCGTACGGGCAGTGCAACGGCGGTACGGCGACCGCGGTCGACCGCATCGTCGGCCGCCCGGTGGCCGGCAAGACCGGCAGCTCGGAGAAGAACGCCACCGAGACGTTCGTCGGGTTCACCCCGCAGGTCGCGGTCGCCGGCATCGCCGCCAACCCGGACGACCCGGGGGACTCGGTGGGCTCGGCGGTGCAGGCCAAGGTGATCGACGCGGTCGCCCGGGTCATCGCCACCGCCGGCGACGGTCAGCCGACGAAGGACTTCACCGCGCCCAGCAAGGAACTGGCCGGCGAGCCCCGCCGCCCGGCCGATCCTCAGCCGGTCGCACCCCAGCAGCGAAACCACGGGCTCCCGTCCGACCTGCTGCGCTGGCTCAACCGCCGCGGCTGACCCGGACCGTCCGGCGCCGGCTCAGGGCGCGCGAACCGGTACACGGCCCGGACCAGCCACTCGCCCCGGTCACCCGGGCCCGCATCACCACGTACTGGCAGTACGACCAGCGGTCCAGCACCGCCGTCCGGCCCGTCAGCCGCGACCAGGCCAGCGTCCGCGCGATTCCACAGCGGGCGGCCACCGCCGTTTTCGAAGTACCGGGCGGGTACGCCGGCCGAGGTGAGCCGTCGCACCAGCGCCTTGGCCTGGGTGGTCTTGCCGGAGCCGTCGACGCCGACCAGGGCGACGGGACGGGTCATGGGCGGCACGGTAGCCGGGCGCGGCAAGCCGGGCCGGCCCGGACCGAGCCGCCCAAAAATTGTTCCCGGGCAGGTGTCGGATCGGGTCGGGTGGCTCCGACCCACCGTCGAGAGCGCCCGCCGGGGCGCCCCGCACACCGAGGAGCACCATCATGGGCAAGGTCATCTACTGGGTCCACCAGTCGGTCGATGGTTTCATCGAGGGCCCGAACGGCGAGTTGACTGGCCCGTCATGGGGCCGGAGCTGTCCGCGTACTCCCTCGGGCTGACCGACCGGGCCGGCGCGTTCCTCTACGGTCGCAAGGTCTGGGAGATGATGTCCTGGTACTGGCCGCGCGCCGAGTCGATCTCGAAGGACCCGCACGACCGGGCCTTCGCGCCGGTCTGGCGGCGGACGCCGAAGGTCGTCTTCTCCCGGACGCTCGACGCGGCCGAGTTCGACGCCCGGGTGATCGGCGGGAACCTGGCCGAGCAGGTGGCCGCGCTCAAGGCGGAGTCGGGCGGGGACCTGCTGCTCACCGGCGGTTCCGGCGCCGCCGCGGCGCTGACCGACCTCGGCCTGATCGACGAGTACCAGATCATCGTGCACCCGGTTGTGCTCGGCGGCGGCCGGCCGGTCTTCCCGCCCAAGGACCGGCTCGCCCTGCGCCTGGTCGAGTCGCGGACCTTCGACTCCGCGAGCGTGCTGCTGCGCTACGAGCGGGCGAGCTGACGGGCGCGGGCCGTGCCCGCCCACCCGCTCAGCCCTTGCGGCGGCGTGGCCGGTAGGTGCTGAGGGTGGCGGGCAGGCCGCGGCGGATGATCCCGGCCCGGTCGGTGTCGCCGCGCAGCACCGCCGCGGCCGTCTTGCGGGCCTGCTCGGCGGTGAAGTGCGGTGGCAGCATCAGCTCGGCCGGATCCACCAACGCGTTGATCACCGTCGGCCGGTCGGCGGCGAGGGCCCGTTGCCAGAGATCCGGCACCTGGTCGGGGGAGTCGACCAGCTCGCCGCGCAGCCCGAGCACCTCCGCCCAGCGGTGGTAGCCGACGTCGGGCAGCTGCTGGCTCTCCGGGAACATCGGCATCCCCTCGCCGGAGCGCTGCTCCCAGCTGACGAACGACAGGTCCCGGTTGTTCAGCACCAGCACCACGAACCGCGGGTCGGACCAGCTCTGCCAGTACTTGGCGACGGTGATCAGCTCGTTCACCCCGTTCATCTGCATCGCACCGTCACCGATCAGCGCGAACAGCGGGCGGTCCGGGTGGGCGAACTTGGCGGCCAGGGCGTACGGCATGGCCCCGCCCATGGACAGCAGGGTGCCGGACAGGCTGGCCAGCATCCCGGGCCGGACCTTCAGGTGTCGGGCGTACCAGGCGGTGGCGGTGCCGCAGTCCACCGCGACCATCGCATCGTCGGGCAGCCGGTCGCTGAGGGTGCTGAACAGCAGCTGCGGATTGACCGGGTCGGCGGCCTGGCCGGCCAGCTCCCGCTGGGCTCGGTGCCAGGCCGAGGTGGCGTCGGCGATGGTCTGCCGCCAGCGGCTCGGCCCCGGCCCGGGGCCCAGCTCGCTCAGCAGCGCCCGCAGCGTCGGGCCGGCGTCTCCGTCAGGTTCACCTCGGTCGGGTAGCGCAGCCCCATCCGGGCTCGTCACGTCGATCTGCACCGCCCGGGCCTGCTCCTCGGTGATAGAATCCGATACGGGCTGTCGTCT
>JAEVHO010000411.1 GCA_016802835.1 Micromonospora sp. ATA32
CGCTGCCGCCACCGTGGCGCACGACATTGGTGACCGGCTCGTGCACGGCCAAGACGAAGTCCTCCAATGGGTCACCAGCGAGCCCGGTCGCGCCGGCGGCCGCGGCGACGGCGTGCCGCAGCCGCGTCACCGCGACCTCAGTGATCGATTCCGACAGTAGAGTCACCGCGCCCCGGACATCGTCCGGATCGCCCCCACCGGCCCCGACGTGGCCACGCCAGCTCACGTGGGCACCGTACAGGCAGTGGATGACCGCGATGGGACGTCGGGTGGGATCGCTTCATGGCCTGGCCGCGGCTTGCCTCAAACGCGTGCCCGCTCTGCAGGCGCCGCGAGTCCTGCCTAGTATGTTCCCCTGATGCGCCTGTGACTGGTTTGAGAGGTCGGGGTGCGCGGCCCACCATCCGGAGCGGTATGCCCCTCGCCCCCCGGGGTTCCGTACGGCGCACAGGAAGGCTCCGTTCCCCCCAGAGCGGGGCCTTCCGCGTTACCAACACCAGGCACCCCGGCAGCTCGGGCCGGGCAGACAGGTTGCATCAAAGCTCGTTATGAACGAGCACCCGGTGGATGGCGATCGCGAGGTGCTCAATCTGGGGTGGCAGCTCTTTCCGGCGGCGAATCGCGTGTGCAGTGACCTTTCTGCTCACCTGGCTGGTCGCGGCTGCGGTCACCTGCGCGACGGGTCGCGGGACGTCAGGTGGTGAGCGAGACGCGCAGGACTCATAGGACCTACGACACCATCAGCGCGGACGCGACCCTGAGGCCGGACAGACGGCCAATTGGATGGCGGCTGGTTCCAGGAAACTTGGCCACGGCGCCCTCTTCTGCCGCCGACGGCGGCCCGCCCCCGTCAGGGCGATGCGTTACTGCGAGAGATGCGTTCGGCCCAGTACTCAGGCGTCTCGTGGTAGATGATGTCGAGACCGACGATCCAGACACGCGGCCTAGGACCTGCCGGCTCGGCATCCGACCACTGCCGGTTGATCGCCGCCACGGCCTCGTCGCGCGTCATCCCGAACCCGGAGACCATCTTGTCCGCGGTGTCCCGGCAGAACTGAAGAGCCTGCGCGTCCCCGGCGCATCGGAACTCGCCGTGCGAGCGCAGCAGGGACTCGTGCACCAGGTACTCGACGTCGAAGGCCTCGTCGCCGATCCAGAACGACGCTCTCCGCCGTCGGATCTTGTGCTGAAGTTGCGCACCGGTCAGCCGATACTCGATCACGAAGCGGTCGAGGTAGGGCTTGGGTCCCAGCGGCACATACCCGACGAACTCATTCGCTGATGCTTCTCTCATACGAAGCATTCTTCGGACCAGCGACGCAGGCGGCTACTCACGCAGACCGCCGTCGCCGCCCTCATTTGCCGCTGACCGCGCTCGTCTCGCCGTTTGGGTGCGTTGTCTTGCCGAGATGCGGACGGTCGCGGGAGGTCTGAACCTGCGCGCAGCCGTGTGACGTAGGTGACCTTTGACTTAAAGTACTTGAAGTTCCTACCGTCGTAGACGTGAGTTCAACAACGGCCCGCCACAGCTACACGATCAAGGAAGCGGCAGCCCTGACCGGGCTGCCTGCGAGCACGCTGCGCTACTACGAGTCCATCGGGGTGATCGCGCCTGTCAGCCGTGGGGCGAGCAGTAAGCACCGCGTCTATGACGAGGACGACCTTGACCAGCTGATGTGGGTCGCCTGCCTTGCCGCCACCGGCATGTCCGTGAGCGACATGCGGCAATACGTGGCGAACGGACAGCTCGGGCCGTCAGCCGCCGGAGAGCAGATCGAGCTGCTCAAGGAGCAGGAGAAGAGGCTGGCGGACGAGGCCGAGCAGATCGCTCTGCGCACGCGGTACGTCCGCTTGAAGATCGACTACTGGCACGCGGTTCAGGCGGGCGACGACACCCGCGCCGGGCTGCTGTCGGGTGAGGCTCGCGCCCTGGCCGACGAACTCAAGCGATCCAAGACGCAGTAACCAACCAGCCGAGAGGCACCAACCATCGCGCCAACCGGGCGGACCCACCGCGGTCCGCAGGTCGAGCGCGCCCGGAAACAGGAGAACACCATGAAGGCAGCAATCTTCAAGGGGAAGGGAACGATCGCCGTCGAGGACCGCCCCAAGCCCACCATCACCGAACCGACCGACGCCGTCGTGCGCGTGGTACTGGCCTGCGTCTGCGGCTCCGATCTGTGGTTCTACCGCGGCATCTCGGACCTGCCGCACGGTTCGTGGGGCACGAGTTCATCGGCGTGGTCGACGAGGTCGGCAGCGCGGTCAATGACCTGGCCGTGGGCGATTTCGTCATCGCGCCGTTCTCGTGGAGCGACGGCACCTGCAAGAACTGCGAGGCCGGCTTCCACACCGCCTGCGTGCACGGCGGCTTCTTCGGCCAGGGCGGTGACGGAGACGGTGGCCAGGCAGAGTTCGTCCGGGTCCCGCACGCGGACGGAACCCTGGTCAAGGTCCCCGGCACGGACTTCTCCGAGGAGACGATGGCCTCGCTCCTGGCCCTGACCGACGTGATGAGCACCGGCTACCACGCCGCGGTCAGCGCCGGAGTGAAGACCGGCGACACGGTGGCCGTCGTCGGCGACGGGGCGGTCGGGCTCTCCGGCGTCCTGTCGGCCCGACTGCTCGGCGCCCGGCGCATCATCGTGCTCGGCAGCACCCACGAGGACCGGCACGCGCTGGCCCGCGAGTGGGGCGCCACCGAGGTCATCACCGTCCGCGGCGAGGAGGCGGTCGAAGCTCTGCGGGGCCTGACTGACGGCTACGGTGCCGACGCTGTGCTGGAGTGCGTGGGCACGAAGGAGTCCACCGAGACCGCGTTCGCCGTCGCCAAGGCCGGCGCGATCGTCGGCCGGGTCGGGGTCCCCCACGACGCGGCGGTCGACGCCGAGGGCACCTTCTACCGCAACGTCGGCATGCGCGGCGGCCCTGCTCCGGCGCGCGCCTACCAGCCCGAACTGCTCAAGGCAGTGCTCGACGGCTCGATCAACCCCGGCCAGGTCTTCGACCTCAGCACCGACCTCGACCACATCGCGGACGCATACGCCGCGATGGACGAACGACGCGCAATCAAGGCCCTGATCCGGGTAAGCGACCGATAACAACCAAGGGAGGAGGCACCAATGAAGTTCATCAAGAGCGGCGGCAAGACCGCCACCGGGCCGGCGGACTGGTTTACCGGCACCGTCTACATCGACGGCGTACAGAGCCCCGGCGACCAGTCCTCCTTGAGCTGTGCGCACGTTCGGTTTACCCCCGGCGCCCGGACCGCCTGGCACACCCACCCCAAGGGCCAGACCCTCTACGTCACCGACGGCATCGGCTACGTCGCCAGCCGCGGCGGCGAGGTGCAGGAGATTCGCCCCGGCGACGTTGTCATCATCGAGCCCAACGAGGAGCACTGGCACGGCGCCACCCCGGACCGCTTCATGGCACACGTCGCTCTCAACGAGGCCGACGACCAGGGCCAGGTCGTCACTTGGCTCGACCACGTCACCGACGACGAGTACAATGTCAATCCCCTGCAAGCGTGGAGGGTTGTTTAAGCTGCCTGAGCCCGGCGGGCTTCGGCGATGAAGTGTTCGTAGTCGACGGGTGACATGCCGTCGCAGGCGCTGTGGCGGCGGCGGACGTTGTAGAAGTCGACGATCCAGGTGGCGATCTTGAGTCGGGCCTCGGCGCGGGTGCGGAACCGCTGCCGGTGGATGTACTCGACCTTGATGGTGGAGTTGAACGCCTCAGCGGCGGCGTTGTCCAGAGCGCAGCCGACCCGGCCCATCGACTGCAGGACACCGAGGCGGCGGCAGGCCTTCGCGTAGTCGGCGGCGGTGTACTCGCTGCCGCGGTCGCTGTGGAAGATCACTCCGTCGACGGTGCCGCCGCGGGTCGCGGCGGCCATGCCCAGGGTCGCCTGGGTCAGGTCGGCGTCGTGGTGGGCGCTCATCGCGTAGCCGAGCAGCCGCCTCGAGTACAGGTCGATCACCGTGGCGAGGTAGAGCTTGCCCTCGTCGGTGACGACCTCGGTGATGTCGCCGCACCACAACACGTCCGGCGCGACCGCGGTGAACTGCCGCCGTACCCGGTCCGGCGCCACGGGGCGTTTGCCCTGCTTGGTGAGGCTGCGTCGGCGTCGCGGGGTGCGTCCGGCCAAGCCCAACGCGGCCATCCGCGCCGCGACGGTGTTGACCGACACCTGCCACCCATCGGCGTGCAGATCCTGGGTCACCCGCGGAGAGCCGTAGGTGCCACCGGAGGCGTCGAAGGAGACCCGGATCGCCTCATCAAGGGCGTCGCGGCGGGCCTGCCGCGCGGTGGGCTGCCGGTCGCGCCACTTGTAGAACCACGACTCGGAAAGCCCGAGCGCCCGGCAGGCGACCGCGTGCGGCACGGCGTGTTCGGTCCTCTGGGCGGCGACGAAGCCGGCCACGCTCACTTCGTCGCCTCCTTGACCCACAGGACCACGGATCGCTTGAGCACGTCACGCTCCATCGCCAGCTCCGCGTTCTCCTTGCGCAGCCGGATCAGCTCGGCGCGTTCGTCCTCGCCGAGCCCGCCGGCGGCGGCCTCACCCCGAGCCCGCTTGTCCTGCGCCACCCAGTTCGCAAGGGTGCCGTCGTTGATCCCCAGATCCCGGGCGACCTGCGCGATCGGCTTCCCGGTCTCCCGCACGATCCGCACCGCACCGTCGCGGAACTCCCGGTCGAACCGTCTCCTCGTCTCAGCCATGACCATCTATCCCCTTAGGTCCGGCCTCCACGCTATCGGGGGAACCTCAC
>JAEVHO010000412.1 GCA_016802835.1 Micromonospora sp. ATA32
GACCGCCCTGCTGGACGTGGACACCCCGGCGCCCGGCTCGACGCGGCGGAGGCCCGGGCGATCGAGGTGTTCGCCCGGGCCGGCTTCGAGGTGGAGGTGCTGCCGGCAACCTCAGGCCGGGACGCCCGTCCGCGCGCGCCCGCCGCGGCCGGCGGCGTAGGCCGCCGTCGCCGTCTACCGGGCCGATCGACGCGCCGTCCAGCTGGTCCAGCAGCGCCCGCAGCGCCCGCAGCGACCGGACGCTGCCGTCGCTGGGGACCTGCAGGGTGAGTTCGTCGTCCGCCGGCGGGCCGCCGAGGACGCGTACCGCCGACCTGAGCCCGGCCGGGTCGGCGAACCGCAGGTTGATGTGCCCGCCCCGGACCATCCGCTTGAGTTCGTCGGCGGTGCCCTCGGCGACCAGTCGGCCGTGGTCGAGGTCGGCGATCCGGTCGGCGAGCTGGTCCGCCTCCTCGAGGTACTGCGTGGTGAGGAAGATGGTGGCGCCGTCGTCGCCGGCCCTCCCCGCGGCCGAGGTGGTGCAGGTCGGCCATCAGACGCAGGTTCTCCTCGCCGGTGAGCAGGCCGCTGACGGCGGCGAACTGGCCGGTCACGCCGATCGCCGCGCGGACGCCGTCGGGCTCCCGGGCCACGTCGTGCCCGGCGACCCGGGCCTCGCCCGCGCTGGCGCCGATCAGTGTGGACAGGATCTGCACGTGGTGGTCTTGCCGGCGCCGTTCGGACCGAGCAGCGCGAAGATCGTGCCCGGGGCGACGGTCAGGTCGATGCCGTCGAGCACCACGTTGTCGCCGAAGGACTTGCGCAGGCCGGTGGCCGCGATCGCGGGTGGGGCCGGAGCGGCCATCGTCTCTCCTCGATATCGGTGTCGGTATGGGGCCCGGGAGGCGGGTCAGCTGCGCCGGATGACGATGTCGCCGTACGAGGTGCGGGCGCGCACCTCGACGGTCCGCTCGGCCTCCGTCGGGGTGTCGGACGGCTCGATCTGGTTGCGCACCGTGCCGAACTGGGTGTGCAGGTCCAGCCAGGCCGCGGTGTCACCGTGGATACCGACCTCGAGCCGGCCGGCCGCGGTCTTCACCGACACCGGTCCCTGGAACACCTCGCCGATCCGGATGTCGCCGTTGGCGGTAGCGGCGGTGACGCCGGCCCGGGCATGGTCGACGGCGATGTCGCCGTTGGCCGCGTTCACCCGGAGGTCGCCGGCGACGGCGCCGACCCAGCTGTCGCCGTTGGAGTTCTTGATCACCGCGCTGCCGTCGATCTCGCCCAGCCGGATCCGGCCGGAGCCGGTGCTGACCTCGGCGCGACCGGCGACGGAATCCACGTCCACGGCGCCCGCGGCGGTCGCCAGGTCGAGCGGGCCGGTGCGGTCGGCGTGGATGTCACCGGTGGAGGTCTTGAGCCGGCATTCGCCGAGGCGACCCGTGCAGCGGAATCCGGCGACGGCGGCGGTGCCGTGCACCCGCGAGTCCGCCGGCAGTTCGATCGTCACGTCGATCGACCCGACCTTGCCGAACACCCCCAGGACCTTCTGCTTCGGTGCCTTGATCAGCAACCTGCCGTCGGCGTACTCGACGCGGGTCTGCGCCGCGGCCTGGACGTCCGCCTCCGTGGCGCCGTCGGTCGGGCGTACCTCGACCACGGTGTCCTGGCGGTCGCTGGCCGTTATCCGGACGTCGCCGACGACGACGTCGATGGTGAGCTGGATCGGTTCCGGGGTGTCGAAGGTGGGCATGGCGACGGTCCTCCTGTGCTCGGGTCGGTGGGATGTCCCTGGTGGACGGTGCGGCTGACGTCGGGGCCGGTCAGCGCACCCAGCCGGTGTAGCGCTGGCCGCCCCCGTGGGGCGCGGCCCGGGTGCGGGGCCGGGGCGGGGGGTCTGGACGGCGGCGGCGGCGGCCCGGACGAGCCAGGCGTTGACAGAGAGGCCCTCCCGACCGGCTGCCTCCTCGATCCGGCTCTTGAGCTGATCGGACAGCCGGAAGCTGATCCGCGACAGCGCCCCCTTCCTCGACATCCGGCGGCCCCGGCGGCAGGGTCGGCGCGGCGCCGACGCCCTCTGACGGTTGCTCGGTCGGGGGTGGCGTCACGACAAAGCTGGGCTCGCGCCCGTGCAGCCGGAGCTCGACCGAGCCCGGCGCGAGATCCCGGGTGATCTCGTTCGCCGCCGCGGACAGCGCCTCCAGCAGGGCCAGCCGGAAGGCGGACTCCATCGGCCCGGTCAGCCGCGCGGCCAGAGCGCGAGCCTCCTCGCCGCCGAGTTCCGCGGCGTCCGCCAGCTCTCGGCGGAGGTTCTCGACATACGACGTCAGGTCCATGACGTCATCATGGCACCAGTATGGCGTCACATCAAGACCTAACGACAGCAAATGGCGTCACTGTGGCGCACGGTGGCGTCGTGAATCAGCCTCCTACCGCCCGTGCCGGCGCGTGGACACCCGGCGAGGGCCCGCCCGGGCGGGCAATAGGATGGGCGCTCACGGCGGGAGGAGCGGCGCATGACGCGGGTAGCGGGCGGTGGCGGCACGTCCGGCCGTGGCGGGGTGCCGAGGTGACCCCGCGCGGCTGGGCGGTGCTGACCCTCGCCGGTCTGGTGGTCGCACTGGTCGTCGCCGGGGCCCTGCTGGTCCCGTGGAGCCGACCGCCGGCGCCCAGGGCCGACCAGCTCGCCGCGCTGCGCGACCTCCCCGTCGACCAGGTGGCCCGCGGCCGGGCCTTCCACACCGCGCTGCGCCCGGGCGGCTACGGCGCCCTCGTGGTCGGGTTGCTGGCAGCTCTGCTGCTCGGTCTCACCCCGCTCGGCAGCCGCCTCGTCGAGCTGGTCGCCCGGCCCTTCGGTGGACACTGGACGGTCCAGGCCGTGCTCGGCGGGTTGGTCGTGGTGCTCGTCGCCGACCTGCTCACACTGCCGTTCGCCGCCTGGCGGCAGGCGGTGCTCACCCGGTACGGACTGAGCACCCACGGCTGGAGCGGCTGGGCGGTCGACCTGCTCAAGTCGTACGCGGTCAGCGCGGTCATCGGCGCGATCGCGCTGCTCGGCTTCTACACCGTCACCCGGCTGGCGCCCCGCTGGTGGTGGGCGTTCGGCGCGGCCGGCGCCGCCGGTCTGGTGGTGCTGCTGTCGTTCGTGCTGCCGGTGCTGGTCGAGCCGGTCTTCAACCGGTTCACCCCGATGGAGCAGGGCCCGCTGCGGACCGAGCTGATGAGCATGGCGGCCCGGGACGGCGTGCCGGTGCGCGACGTGCTGGTCGCCGACGCGTCCCGGCGCACCCGGGCGGTCAACGCGTACGTCTCGGGGTTGGGGCCGACGCGGCGGGTGGTCGTCTACGACACCCTGCTGCGCGAGGCGACCCCCGCCGAGGTGACCAGCGTGGTGGCACACGAGCTCGGCCACGCCCGGGACCGGGACGTGTCGATCGGCACGCTGACCGGCGCGCTGGGCGCCGCCGCGGCGGTGGTGGCGCTCTACCTGCTCGGCTCCTGGGGGCCGCTGCTGCGGCTGGCCGGCGTCGGGTCGGTCGCCGAGCCGCGGGCGTTCCCCCTGCTGATCGCCCTGGTCACGGTCGCCGGGCTGGTCACCGCGCCGGTGCAGGCGCTGGTGTCCCGGCGGATCGAGGCCCGGGCCGACGCGCACGCGCTGGCGCTGACCGGCGACCCGGTCACCTTCGAGGCCATGCAGCGCCGGCTGGCCGGGGTGAACCTGGCCGACCCCGACCCACCCCGCTGGGAATACCTCTGGTCGGCGTCGCATCCGTCCACGGTCGAGCGGATGGCGGCCGCCCGCGCGTACGCCAGGGAGGCCGGCAGATGACCCGCACGCTGCTGATCACCAACGACTTCCCGCCCCGTCCCGGTGGCATCCAGTCGTTCGTGCACAATCTCGCCGTACGCCAGCCCTCCGGCTCGGTGGTGGTCTACGCGTCGAGCTGGAAGGGCGCCGCGAAGTTCGACGCCGACCAGCCGTTCGAGGTGGTCCGCGAGCGCACCCGGGTGCTGTTGCCCACCCCGCTGATAGCCCGGCGGGCGGCGAAGCTGGCCCGGGCGTACGGCTGCGACACCGTGTGGTTCGGCGCGGCGGCCCCGCTCGGGCTGCTGGCATCGGGGCTGCGCCGGCGGGCCGGGATCCGCCGGGTGGTGGCCCAGACGCACGGGCACGAGGTGGGCTGGGCCGCGCTGCCCGCCGCCCGGGCCACGTTGCGTGGGATCGGCCGCGGCGTCGACGTGACCACCTACCTGGGGGAGTACACCCGGGTCCGGTTGGCGCGGGCGCTGCACGGGGTGACCGAGCTGCACCGACTGGCGCCGGGCGTGGACGTGGACACCTACCACCCGTCCGTCGACGGCGAGCCGGTCCGGACCCGGCTCGGGCTGGCCGACCGGCCGGTGGTGGTCTGCGTGTCCCGGCTGGTTCCGCGCAAGGGCCAGGACATGCTGATCCGGGCGATGCCGGAGATCCGCCGCCGGGTGCCCGACGCCGCGCTGCTGGTGGTCGGCGGCGGGCCGTACCTGGCCGCGCTGGAGAAGCTGGCCCGGCAGTCGGGTGTGGAACGGGACGTGGTCTTCACCGGGTCCCTGCCCACGGCCGAGCTGCCCCGCCCACTACGCCGCCGGCGACGTCTACGCAATGCCGTGCCGGACCCGCAACGGCGGCCTGGACGTCGAGGGACTGGGGCCGGAGATCCGCCGCCGGGTGCCCGACGCCGCGCTGCTGGTGGTCGGCGGCGGGCCGTACCTGGCCGCGCTGGAGAAGCTGGCCCGGCAGTCGGGTGT
>JAEVHO010000413.1 GCA_016802835.1 Micromonospora sp. ATA32
CGGCGTCCGCGCTGGCCGTGGGCTTCGCGGTGCTGGCGGCGGTCCTCGAGATCCCCGCGCTGCGGGTGCTCTACCACGGCCTGGTCGGCGATCCGGTCTGCCGGGCGGCGGTCCGGAGGCGTACGACGCGGTCGCGGCCGGGCGGGGGGTGGCCGGCGACGGGGTCTACCGGACCCGGCGTCCGCGCTGGCCGTGGGCTTCGCGGTGCTGGCGGCGGTCCTCGAGATCCCCGCGCTGCGGGTGCTCTACCACGGCCTGGTCGGCGATCCGGTCTCCGCGAGCAACGTCGTGGTGGGGATCGTCCTGGTGTGTGGGCTGCCGATCTTCGCGGTCGGCCTCTACGGGCTGCGTACCGGTGGGCTGTCGCTGGCCGAGGGCGGTCGGGGCTGGCTCCGCCCGCCGACCGCCTACCTCACGGTCGGCCTGGTCCTCTTCCTCGCCGCCGCGCTCGCCGCCCGCTGACGGGGGCCCCGGGGGTCCGGAAGCCACGACCGGGGGCGTTCCCGCACCCGCGGGGGTGGGGGCGGCAAAGGGGCGTACACTCGTCAACTGGCGACCGCCTCGCGCGGTCGACCTCGCGCGCCCTCTCCACGGTTCGTCGTGGGGCGGCGGCCTCCCTGGTCCCGATCTTGGTCGGGCCCACCATGGCCGGCGACCAGGCGCCAGGACGCCCGGCCACCGGCCGGGCGTGACAACCAGGGATCTTGAGGAGTACCCCACCATGGCCGTCGTGACCATGCGTCAGCTGCTGGAGAGCGGTGTCCACTTCGGGCACCAGACCCGGCGCTGGAACCCGAAGATGAAGCGCTTCATCATGACGGAGCGCAACGGCATCTACATCATCGACCTGCGCCAGACCCTCGACTACATCGAGAAGGCGTACGACTACATCCGCGGCACCGTCGCCGAGGGTGGCAGCATCCTCTTCGTCGGCACCAAGAAGCAGGCCCAGGAGGCCATCGCCGAGCAGGCGACCCGGGTCGGCCAGCCGTACGTGAACCACCGCTGGCTCGGCGGCATGCTGACCAACTTCCAGACGGTCTACAAGCGGCTGCAGCGGATGAAGGAGCTGGAGGCCCTCGGTGACCTGAGCGGCACCACCGCCGGGTACACCAAGAAGGAGACCCTGCAGCTCTCCCGCGAGAAGATCAAGCTGACCCGCACCCTGGGCGGTCTGCGGGACATGCAGAAGCTTCCGGCGGCGATCTGGGTGGTCGACACCAAGAAGGAGCACATCGCCGTCGACGAGGCCCGCAAGCTGGGCATCCCGGTGATCGCCGTGCTCGACACCAACTGCGACCCGGATGAGGTCGACTTCCCGATCCCGGGCAACGACGACGCGATCCGGTCGGCCGAGCTGCTGACCAGGGTCGTCGCCGCCGCCGTCGCCGACGGTCTGATCGCCCGCTCCGGCCGCCGCCGTGGCACCGACGAGAAGCCCGAGCCGGGTCAGGTCGGCGCCGACGAGCCGCTGACCGAGTGGGAGCGCGAGCTGCTCGAGCAGCCGAAGAAGGCCGACGAGCAGCCGGCGCAGCAGGCCCAGCCGGCGCAGCAGGCTCAGCCGGCGCAGCAGGCTCAGCCGGCGCAGCAGGCTCAGCCGGCCGAGGCGCAGCAGGCCGAGGCGCAGCAGGCCGAGCAGCCGGCGCAGCAGGCCGAGGCGCAGCCGACCGAGCAGCCGGCGACCGCCGCCGCGGAGTGACCGCATCGCCGTCTCCCCGCCGTCCGTTTTCGCAGGCGGCGGGGAGCGGCGGGTACGCCGGGCACATCCCGCCCGGATCCGGGTAATCCGGCACCAGGACACCATCCGACCGCAGCCTCAACACCGAAGAGAGAGCCATGTCCAACTTCACCGCCGCGGACGTCAAGAAGCTCCGCGACCTCACCGGCGCCGGCATGATGGACTGCAAGAAGGCGCTGAGCGAGGCCGAGGGCGACTTCGACAAGGCCGTCGAGATCCTGCGCGTCAAGGGCGCAAAGGACGTCGGCAAGCGTGCCGGCCGCACCGCCGCCAACGGCCTGGTGGCGCACTCCGGCAAGGCGCTGCTCGAGCTCAACTGCGAGACCGACTTCGTCGCCAAGACCGAGGCCTTCGTCACGCTGGCCCAGCAGTTGGTCGAGCACGGCGAGCGCAGCGGCGTCAGCTCCGCCGAGGAGCTGCTCGCGAGCACGCTGGACGGCCGGACCGTCGCCGACCTGATCCAGGAGCAGTCCGTCAAGATCGGCGAGAAGCTGGTGCTCAACCGCTTCGCCAAGCTGGACGGCACCACCGCGGTCTACCTGCACCGCAAGAGCCAGGACCTGCCGCCGGCCGTCGGCGTGCTGGTCGAGTACTCGGGCAAGACCGACGAGGCCGGCGACGCCGACGCCCGTGGGGTCGCCATGCAGATCGCCGCGATGCGGCCGAAGTACCTCAGCCGCGACGAGGTGCCGGCCGAGGTCGTCGAGTCCGAGCGGCGCATCGCCGAGCAGACCGCCCGCGAGGAGAACAAGCCGGCGGCGGCACTGCCGAAGATCCTCGAGGGCCGGGTGAACGCGTTCTTCAAGGACTACGTCCTGGTCGAGCAGTCGTCGGTCGCCGACAACAAGAAGACCGTCAAGCAGGTGCTGGCCGAGGCCGGCATCGAGGTCACCCGCTTCCTGCGGTTCGAGGTCGGGCAGGCCTGAGCCGCCGGTCGGGCGCCGCGCGCGCCCGTGGGCATGCAACGTCGAGGAGGAGGCCGCCGGTGTACGTGACAGGCACCGCGGCCTCCTCGTCACATAGGGTCGGCAGCGGCAGTTTCGCCGTACGGGGCGTACCCGAGGTGCGCATGGGGAAGGGCGGGCGGATGACGCAGGTTGTGAGTGACCGGAGCCTGGCGGCGGATGATCCGACCGCGCCACCGCCCGGCCGGGCCCGTCGGGTGGTGCTGAAGCTCTCCGGTGAGGTCTTCGGCGGGGGCGCGATCGGCGTCGACCCGGACGTCGTGCAGGGCATCGCCCGGCAGATCGCCACCGTGGTCCGCCGCGGTGTGCAGGTCTCGGTGGTGGTCGGCGGCGGCAACTTCTTCCGCGGCGCGGAGCTGCAGAAGCGGGGGATGGACCGCGCCCGCGCCGACTACATGGGCATGCTCGGCACGGTGATGAACTGCCTCGCCCTGCAGGACTTTCTGGAGAAGGAGGGCATCGAGACGCGCGTGCAGAGCGCGATCACGATGGCCCAGGTCGCCGAGCCGTACATTCCGCTGCGCGCGATCCGGCACCTGGAGAAGGGCCGCGTGGTCATCTTCGGCGCGGGCGCCGGGATGCCGTACTTCTCGACCGACACGGTGGCCGCCCAGCGCGCGCTGGAGATCCGTGCCGACGTGGTGCTGATGAGCAAGAACGGTGTGGACGGCGTCTACACCGCCGACCCTCGGGTCGACCCCACCGCCAGCAAGTTCGACTCCATCACCTTCTCCGAAGCGCTGCAGCGCAACCTGCGGGTGGCCGACGCCGCCGCGTTCAGCCTCTGCATGGAGAACGGCCTGCCGATGCTCGTCTTCGGCGCGCAGGGCGACGACACGATCATCCGCGCCGTGGGTGGCGACAAGATCGGTACCCTGATCACCGCCTGAGCGGTCCTCCGACATACAGCAGAGCCCACGACGAGCACAGAAGGAGGCGAGGAGACCGGTGATCGACGACACCCTCCTCGAGGCCGAGGAGAAGATGGAGCGTGCGGTCGAGCACGCCAAGGAGGAGTTCGGCGCCATCCGCACCGGTCGCGCCAATCCCGCCATGTTCTCCAAGGTCATCATCGACTACTACGGCACGCCCACCCCGCTGACCCAGATGGCGTCCATCGCGATCCCCGAGCCGCGGATGGCGATCATCAAGCCGTACGACGCCTCGCAGATCAACGCGATGGAAAAGGCGATCCGCGACTCGGATCTCGGGGTCAACCCGAACAACGAGGGCAACCAGCTGCGCATCCTGCTCCCACAGATGACCGAGGAGCGGCGCCGGGACATGATCAAGGTGGCCCGGCACAAGGGTGAGGAAGCCAAGGTGGCGATCCGCAACGTCCGCCGCCGTGCCAAGGAGGAGCTGGACCGGATCGTCAAGGACGGCGAGGCCGGCGAGGACGACGGCCGGCGCGCCGAGAAGGAACTCGACGACCTGACCCAGCGCTACGTCGCCAGCGTCGACGATCTGGTCAAGCACAAGGAGACCGAGCTGCTCGAGGTCTGAGCGGAGGCCGTCCGGCGAGCCGGACGCGATCCACCGTGGCACCGGTCCGCCGTCCCCGTTCGGGACAGCAGGCCGGTGCCATCGTCGTCGATCGGCGATGTCCCCCGGCCGTGCCGCCGGCCGCCGGGGGACCGTCGTCCGCCGTGCCCGGCTGGCGGGTGCAGTAGGCTCGGCACGATTCCCGACCACCATGCGGTGAACGGCGGGAATCGTCCGGTCGTCGGCCGGACAACCGGACGGAACAGTCACGCCTGTAGGGGATGGTCTTGGTCTTGCGTCTTGTGGTGGAACTCGCACCTCCGCTAGGTGCGTGATGTCCCACCTCGACCCCTACGGCGGCGCCGAGCCCCGCGGCTGGGACCGGCCCGACCGCTCCGCCGCATTGCCCTGGCCGGAGCGTGAGCTCGAACCGGGACGGCGGGCGCCCGGTCCCGACCTCTACGCAGAGCCGCACGCGCGGCCGCGGCCGCACGACGAGCGCGCCGCCGACCGGTACGACGACCCCGGCTACGGCGGTCCGACCCGTACGGGAACCGGCGGCCCGGGGGCAACGGCCGGC
>JAEVHO010000414.1 GCA_016802835.1 Micromonospora sp. ATA32
CCGACCGGCAACAGCCGGCGGGACCACTCGGGCAGGTCCAGCCGGTCGCGCAGCAGCACACCGGCGACCCGGAAGCCATACGTGCCGGCGGCGAGGGCGAGGATGACCGCGATCAGCACGACGCCTCCCCCGCCTGGACGCTCCGCCGGCCCCCGGCGACGACCGGCCCGTCCACCTCGATGGTGGATCCGTTCGCCTCTACCAGGGATCCGTCCGGTTGGACGGGAGGTTCGTCCAACGGCGGCCGGCGGCGGCGTACGGCCAGCACGACCAGGCCGCAGAGCGAGAGCAGCACCGGCAGCCCGGCCGGCAGCACCGGCGTGGCCAGCACCGCCAGCGTCGCGCCGGCCAGCGCCACCCGACGGGTGTCCCGGTCGCGCAGCGTCGGCAGCAGCAGGGCGATCAGCCCGGCGGGGAAGGCCGCGTCCAGTCCCAGGGCAGCCGGGTCGCCGACCGCCCCACCGGCCAGCACGCCGAGCAGGGTGCCGACGTTCCAGGCCAGGAAGAGCAGGGTTCCGGCGAGCCAGAACGCCCGCCGTCGCGCCGGCCCGGCCGGCCGGGCCAGGGTGAACGCGGTCGCCTCGTCGGTCATCAGGTGACTGCCGATCAGCCGGTGCCGGAGCCGGCCCCCCAGGCTGCCGCCGAGGGTCAACCCGAACGGCACATGACGCGCGTTGAGCAGCAGACCAGCCAGCACCGCGCCACCGGATTGCCGGCGGCCATCAGCCCGACCGCCATGAACTGGGCGCCACCGGCGTAGACCAGCACCGACATGGCGATGGTCGCCCAGGCGGGCAGGCCGGCGGCCACCGCCACCGCGCCGAAGGAGGCGCCGACGGCGATCATCGCCGCGCCGATGGCCGCGACGTCCCGGAGCATCGCCCCGTCGGTTGTTCGCTGCACCGTACGCATGGTTCATGATGATGAACGAGCCCCGGACTGTTCGTCAAACCGAACAAATAGATCGATGGAGCGAACAATGCCCCATGAGCCCGCTCCCCCGCTGGCGACCATCGCCGCCGCGCTGCGCCACGAGCGCGACCGCGTCGGCATCTCCCTGACCGAGCTGGCCCGCCGCGCCGGGATCGCCAAGTCCACCCTCTCCCAACTGGAGTCCGGAGTCGGCAACCCGAGCGTGGAGACCCTCTGGGCGCTCGGCGTCGCGCTCGGCGTGCCGTTCAGCCGGCTGGTCGAGCCACCCGCGACGTCGATCCAGGTCATCCGGGCCGGCGAGGGTCCCCGGATCCGGGCCGAGCACGCCGACTTCACCGGCACGCTGCTCGCCGCCGGCTCCGCCCACGCCCGCCGCGACGTCTACCTGATCGAGCTGGAACCCGGCGCGATCCGCACCGCCGAGGCGCACACCCCGCGCAGCGTCGAGCACATCGTGGTCGCCGCCGGCCGGTTACGCGTCGGCCCGGAGTCGGACCTGGTCGAACTCGGCCCCGGCGACTACGCCACCTTCCCCGGTGACGCGCCGCACCGGTACGAGGCGCTCGCGCCGGGCACCTTCGCGGTCCTGGTGATGGAGCACCCCTGAGCGCACCCTCGACGCCACGCTCCCGCGACAGGGCCGCCCGGGGCCGCCGCCTCGACCGGTCAGCCGGTCGGGGCCGGGGCCCGGTAGAGCCGGGCCACCACCTCCTCGATGTCCGGCTCGACGATCGAGATGTCCCGCAGGGTGGCCAGCCCGGCCAGGCCGGCCACCACCTCCGCCACCCCCGCCGACTCCAGCGCGAAGACCAGCCGGTGCCCGTCCGCCTCCACCCGGTGCAGCGACGCGCCGGGCAGCACCGGCGGCTCGGGCAGCGCGGTGTCCAGGTCGGCGACGACCAGCCGGCGCGAGCCGTACCGGCTGTGCAACTCGGCGATCGAGCCGTCGTGCACGACCCGACCGTGGTCGATCACCACCAGCCGCCGGCAGAGCCGCTCGATGTCGGCCAGGTCGTGCGTGGTGAGCACCAGCGTGGTGTCGCCGGCCCGGCCCAGCTCGCCCAGGAAGCCTCGGACGGCCTGCTTGCTCACCACGTCCAGCCCGATGGTCGGCTCGTCCAGGAAGAGCACCTCCGGGCCGTGCAGCAGGGCGGCGGTCAGCTCACCGCGCATCCGCTGACCGAGCGAGAGCTGCCGGACCGGGGTGTCCATGAACTCGTCCAGGTCGAGCAGGCCGCGGCAGCGGCGCAGCCGGGCCGCATGCTCGGCGGCCGGCACCCGGTAGACGTGCCGGAGCAGGTCGAACGAGTCGCGCAGCGGCAGGTCCCACCAGAGCTGGGAGCGCTGGCCGAAGACCACCCCGATGCGCAGCGCCAGCCGGGTGCGCTGGGCGACCGGGCGCAGGCCGCAGACGCGTACCTCCCCGGCGGAGGGCATCAGCACGCCGGTGAGCATCTTCAGCGTGGTGGACTTGCCAGCGCCGTTCGGCCCGATGTAGCCGAGCATCTCGCCCCGGTCCACCCGCAGGTCGACCCCGTCGACCGCGGTGACCACCCGCCTGATCCGGCGCAGCCCGCCGGACCGGACCCGGACGGTGAACTCCTTGCGCAGCCCGCGCACGGAGATGACCTCTGTCGGTGACTGAGGGCCTGGCACGCTCACTCCTCGCACTCGATGACGGTCATGAGCCCGTACTCCGGTAGTGGCGGATGCCCACGCGCCAGGCCGCCGCGGCACCGCGGCCGCGACCAGCGCGACGCCCGGCGCCGCCCAGCCCACCCACGCCGGCAGGCCGAGCGGGTCGGCCCGGCCGAGCAGCGCCAGCGCCGGGTGGTAGCTGACGAAGGCGAAGCCGAGACCGTACGCGAAGACCGCGCGGAACCAGCCGCCGAAGACCGTGATCGGGTACGACGTGAAGTCGCGGCCGCCGTAGGTGACCGCGTTCGCCAGCTCGCCCGAGTCGATCCAGTGGAACGACACCGTCGCGGCGGCCACGAAGATCGAGCCGAAGAAGACGACCCCGGCGATCGGGGCGGCCACCACCAGCGCCACCCGGCCCGGCGTCCAGTCGATCCCCGCCGATCCGACGGCCACCACCAGCACTGCCAGGCCGAACAGCGCGCGGGACACCTTGCGCAACGGCAGGTCCATCAGCAGCAGCTGGGGCAGCGCGCCGAGCGGGCGGACCAGAACCGCGTCCAGCAGCCCCGTCCGCACGTACCGGGGCACCCGCTCGATGTTGCCGACCAGCATGTCGGCGGTGGCGAACGAGCAGGACGAGAGCCCGACGATCACCAGCGCCTCGCGCAGCGTGAACCCGCCCAGCTCGCGGGTCACCCCGAAGATCACCAGGACGGTCACCACGTCGAAGACCGTCGCCCCGACGTTGCCGACCACGTCCACCACGAACGAGGTGCGGTACGCCGTCTGCGACCGGGCCTGCGCGCCGAGCAGCGCCCGGTACGCGGCCAGCGTGCCGCCGGGCCGGTCCGCACGCGCCACCTCACGCCGGCCGGTCACGCCGCACCAACGATCGAGGTGTCAGCCACCCTGCACCACCAGCCGCCGTTCGGCCCGGCGCTGCACCAGCCGGCAGGCGGCGAGGATGAGCACCGCCCAGCAGACCTGCAGCCCGACCAGTGCCGCCTGAGTCGGGGTCGGATCCCGCTCGACCAGCACGTCGAGCGGCGTCTGGAACAGGCTCGGGAACGGGGTGGCGAGCCAGAGCGGCAGCTGGAGCGGCTCGGGCAGGAAGCGCAGCGGGAAGTACAGCCCGGCGAGCACCCCGGAGCCCAGCGTCCAGAGGATCATCGGGCCGCGGACGTCCTCGAGCCAGTACGCGGTCGCATTGACCAGGTACCTGCAGCCGAAGCAGAGCACGACGGCGACGAACACGGAGAACAGGAAGAGCGGCACGGTGGCCCAGCGGGTGGGCAGGTACACGTCGAAGAAGAGCGGCCCGATCAGCACCGGGGGCAGCAGCCGGGCCAGCGCGGCGTAGCCGGCGCGACCCAGGTCGGTGGCGAGGTAGCTGGTCACCGGGTGGACCGGCCGGAGCAGGTCGCTGGCCACCTCGCCGGTACGGATCCGGTCGGCCAGGTCCGTCCATCCCCACAGGAGGATGACGGTCAGCAGCCCCTGGCCCACCCAGACGAAGGTGGCGAGCTGGGCCCGGTCGTACCCGGCCGCCGTGCCGGCCGTACCCGCGACCGCGAGGAAGATGTAGCAGCGTAGGAAGCCGAAGACGGTGTTGGTGACCACCCCCGCGATGGCCGCCTGGCGGTAGGTCGAGTACCGTCGGAATCCTGATACGGCAATCGCACTAAATGTCCGAAACCATAGAGTAACGTTTGCGTCCGTGGGCGGTGCCACAGTGGCGGTGACCGAGCCCACGCCGCTACCCTCCTTCCGCAGCCCCGCCGTGCCGGACCGGGCGACTCTACCGGCACGTGGGGCGCCCAGCGCGACAATTTCCAACGAGGTGACACCGCCGTGAGCGACCGACGCGAGCCGGCTCCCCGGTCGCGACGCGCGGGCGGCGACGGAGCACCCCGATGACCGGCTACCGCGACCGCTGGCGCGACCCGGCCGAGCCGTCCTGGAAGGTCGAGCCGACCACCGAGTGGCAGCCGCAATTCCCCGGACAGCGTTACCCGGGCGACATCGGCGTCGCGCCCACGCCCCCGCCCGGGCCACGGGGTCGGCCGTCGTCGTCGGACGGGCCGAGGTGGAGGCGGTCAGCGCCGCACCGGCCAACACCGACCCGGCGTACCCCGGCCGACGGTCGTGGGAGGAGCGCGCGCGGCGCCGGACGGCCGGGACCGGCGCGGACCG
>JAEVHO010000415.1 GCA_016802835.1 Micromonospora sp. ATA32
CCGGTTCGACGCCCGGCGTCCCGGCCGGGGTCGTACTCGACGACGGTCAGCTGCGGGCAGCGCCCTGCGCCTCCCGTTTACGCAGGCCGCGGCGTACCCCTCGGCACGGGCCCGCTCGGAGCAGGCGATCACCCGGTTGGCGTGCAGCACGGCGACCGGGCCGGTGGCGGGCACCCCGTCGACGATCTCGGCGGCGAGCACCGGCCAGTCCGGGCACCAGAGCAGCAGCGTCCGCACCGGCGCGCCGGTCACGCCCGCCCCACCAGGGTGAGCGCCTCCGGCGCGAGGCGCCGGCGGTCGGTGCCGGCGGGCGGGGAATGACCCGGGTCAGCCCGTCACCGGGCAGCCAGACCTTGATCTCCTTCGGGCGGGCGGCCGCGCCGCGCCCTCGCGCCGACACGGTGACCTCCCGGCGGCGCAGCCGGCCCCGGCCCGACCCGAGTCCCTCCCAGACCCCCCGGACCACCTGCAACGTGACGTCCGCGCCGTCCCACCGGCCGTACGGGACGAGCACGCTGCCGCGCTGACGGGCCCGGGCGGCCAGCCGGTCGGCCACCGAGGCGGAGACGGCGGCCGGCACGGCGGTGACCACCACGTCCACCCCGTCGATCAGGGCGGCGATGACGGTCGGCCACTCCGGGCCGGGATGCGGCACCAGGGCGAGCCGGTCCAGGGCGATCCCGGCCTCGGCCGCCGCGCCGGCGCCGAAGGTCGGCACCCCGACCACGGCACACCACGAGCCGGCCCGGGACGCCTCGGCGAGCAGCGCCAGGACCAGCGAGGTGCCACCACTGCGTCGGGGTTGACCGACGGCGACCGCGATCGTGCTGCCCCGGCGCAGCCCCCGGTTGGGCAGCAACCCGGTCAGCTCGGGGACGACCGGCAGCACCCGGTGCCCGCCAGCCGGGTCCGGCGCGCTCGCCGGACGGACCAGATCGGCCAGTGCGGCGGAACCGACCACCATGCGGCCCGCCATCGGACCTACCCCCCGTCGTGTGCTGCTGGATTAGATCTGGCTGCCGGAACCGGCCGGCGTGCCCCGGGCGTGACGTGGCGTCCGGGCGGCGGTTCTCCCGCCGGCCGCCCGGACGCCACGGGTCAGGCGGCGAGCCCGTCGAGCGCCGGCTGGTGCGCCACGCCGAGCGCGGTCTCCACCACCGTCACGAACTGCTCGGCCGCGCGGAGCAGGTCGTCGGCCTCCCGGGCGGTCACCACCCGGGGGATGCCGGCCTCGGCGGCGGCCCGCTTGCCGGCGCGGCGGCGAAGTAGCGGGCCCACTCGTCGAGCTCGGGGGCGACGGCGGAGAGCAGGAGCCAGACGCTGGTGACCCGGTTGCGCCGGGTGGGTTCGGGGCGGGCCCGGGCGGCGAGCAGCGCCGCGGCCGCCCGCAGCGCAGCCAGGTGGGCGGCGGCGTAGCGGAGACCGTCGGGGCGGGTCTGGGTGGCCTCGGTCAGCCCGTGGCGGGCCACCGCGAGAAGCTGGGCCGGGGTGCGGTGCGGCAGCACATGCGCCGGCACCCTCGGTGCCTGAGCCGGGTTGGTCGGCATGGGACTGTCTCCTCCACGTGGCCGGGACGGTCGCGTCGCGCGACGGATCGGATCCGTCGGCGCAGCGCCCGAGGCGGGTGGTGCGGAGGAAGACGCACCGGTGGTGGCCGGCCGGGTGTGGATGCTTCCCCACACCGCACCCGGCCGGCGTAACCGGCGGGTCGTCGCCCGCCGCCCGGGGGTCGTGGGCGGCGGACGACGGTCCTGCCTGACGGGACCGGGCTCGCGACTGCCCGGAACCGATGCGGTCCGCGGAACCGCACCTCTCCCGGGATCCGGAGCCGCGAAACACCTCTCCCGGGCGTTGGAACGGGCGTACGACTCAATCGAACACTCGTTCTAACTGCCCTGACAGTACACCCCCCCTCCGACGAAAATGCAACGCATGACGCGCGGTTCCGACCGACGACGTGTCGCGCGGCGGGTCGGGCCGGATACCCTGGCCGATCTGCAGGACGGCGTTGAAGCGGGCCATCTGCTCGGAGCCGAGGGGAATTCTCAGTTCGCGCACAGCAACCGCATAGGCCGCGCGAAGGTCCTCCCCGCAGGGTTGATCCCATGACAGCCAGCCCGGCCGAAACGACCGTCGGATGAGCACCACCGTCGCCGACCGGCGGGCGGCGTACCGCTCCCACACCGACGTCCCCGCCTGGTGGGCCGACGCGGCGGGCAGCGCCGCGGTGCTCAGCCTGCTGGTGGTCACCGCGCTCTGGACCGTCGACCGGGGAGTGCAGGAGCTGCTCTCCGGGGTGGCCACCGGCCTCACCTCGGCCGGCCGGCTGACCGGCCTGCTCAGCGCCGACCTGATGCTGATCCAGGTGGTGCTGATGGCCCGGGTGCCGCTGATCGAGCGGCGCTTCGGCCAGGATCGGATCGCCCGCTGGCACCGGCTCGCCGGCTTCACCTCGTTCCACCTGCTGCTCGCCCACGTGGCGCTGACCACCCTCGGGTACGCCGGCACCGCCCACGAGAACGTGGTGGCCCAGCTCTGGCTGCTGATCACGGACTCCCCCGGGATGCTGCTGGCCACCGCGGCGCTGGCGCTGCTGGTCCTGGTGGTGGTCACCTCGATCCGCGCGGCCCGGCGCCGGTTGCGCTACGAGTCCTGGCACCTGCTGCACCTCTACGCCTACCTCGGCATCGGCCTGGCGTTGCCGCACCAGCTCTGGACCGGCGCGGACTTCGTCAGCTCGGCGGTGGCCCGGGCCTGGTGGTGGACGGCGTACCTGCTGGCGCTGGGCAGCGTGCTGGTCTTCCGGCTCGGGCTGCCGGCCTGGCGTACGGTGCGGCACCGGGTCGAGGTGGCCGCGGTGGTCGCCGAGGCGCCCGGGATCACCTCGGTCTGGCTGCGCGGGCGGCACCTGCACCGGCTGCCGGTCCGGGCCGGGCAGTTCTTCCTCTGGCGGTTCCTGGACGGCCCCGGTTGGTCCCGGGCCCACCCCTACTCGCTGTCGGCTCCCCCGTCCGGTGACCTGATGCGGATCACCGTGAAGGACCTCGGCGACGGCAGCGCGCGGGTCGCCACCCTGCGCCGGGGCACCCGGGTGCTGCTGGAGGGGCCGTACGGGCGGCTGACCGGCGAGCACTGGCGCGGCGGCGGGGTCACCATGCTCGCCTGCGGCGTCGGCATCACCCCGCTGCTGGCCCTGCTCTGGGAGCTGCCGTACGCCCCGGGCGAGGCGGTGCTGCTCTACCGCGCGCGTACCCCCGAGGAGCTGGCCTTCCGGGCGGAGCTGGACCGACTCGCCGCGGAGCGCGGGGTGGTCGTGCACCACCTGGTCGGCCGCGGGCCGACCGCCCGGCCTGGCTGCCCCGGTACGCCTCCGGGCTGACCGACGCCGAGGCGCTGCGCCGGCTCTCCCCCGACATCGCCCACCACGACGTGTTCCTCTGCGGGCCGGACGGCTGGATCGACGCGGCCCGCGCCGCCACCCGGTCCGCCGGGGTGCCGGACGAGCACACGCATCACGAACGTTTCGCCTGGTGACAGGCGCGAAGGAGGCATCCGTGCGACGGGTCACCATCTGGCTGTTGTCCACCGTGGCCGCGCTGGTGCTGCTGTTCAGCTACAAGACCAGCACCATGGGCCCGGGCGGCGGGACGAGCGCCGTCGCCGCCGGCAGCGACGGTTCGAACGCCGGCTCGGGCAGCTCGACCGGCTCGGGCTCGTCCACCGGCTCGGGCTCGTCGAGCGGCTCGGGCTCGTCCACCGGCTCGGGCTCGTCGAGCGGCTCGGGGAAGGTGGACGGGTCGGTGGCGCAGACCAGGTGGGGGCCGGTCCAGGTCCGGATCGCCACGTCCGGCGGGAAGATCACCGACGTCACGGCGCTCCAGGTGCCCGACGGCAACTTCCGGGACCAGCAGATCAACGACCGCGCGGTGCCGATCCTGCGGCAGGAGGCCCTCGCGGCGCAGAGCGCCGAGATCGACACGGTCTCCGGCGCCACCGTCACCAGCGACGGCTACCGCGAGTCCCTCCAGTCCGCCATCGACGCGGCGCACCTCAAGTGAGCGGGGAGCGGACGATGGGTCAGAGCCTGGAGCTGGACCGGCGGGCCTGGGTGGTGCAGGTGATGGGGCTGCCGGTGAGCGTGCACCTGCGCGGGCCGGGGGTGCGCTCGGACGCCGTCGCCGCCCGGGTCGAGGCGGTCTTCGCCGAGCTGCGGACGGTGGACGAGCTGTTCAGCACGTACCGGCCGGAGAGCGTGATCGGCCGGATGGCGGGGCGGATGCCCGATCCGGCCACCGCCGACCCGGTGGTCGGGGAGGTCGTCGGGCTGTGCGAGCTGGCCCGGACGCGAACCGACGGCTGGTTCGACGCCCGCCGGCTGCCGCTGCCCGCCGGGGGCCCCGGCTTCGACCCGTCCGGGCTGGTCAAGGGGTGGGCGGTCGAGCGGGCCGCCCGGTGGCTGGCGGACCTGGGCGACCACGACCTCTGCCTCAACGCCGGCGGCGACGTGCTGCTGCGTACCGGCCCGGGACGGCCGGCCTGGCGGGTCGCGTCGAGGACCGGCCGACCCGCAGCGGCTGCTGGACGTGCTGGAGCTGCGTTGCGGCGCGGTGGCCACCTCGGGCACCGCCCGGCGGCGGGGCGCACATCGTGGACCCGGGCAACGTGACCGTCGGCCTGGGACAGGAAGTCTTCGTCCGCAGCGACAACCACTACGGCGGCCACATTCCCGACGACTTCCGCGACCGCTTCGCCCGC
>JAEVHO010000416.1 GCA_016802835.1 Micromonospora sp. ATA32
ACGGCACCGCCGAGGTGGTGCGCGCGGTGGCCGATGACGACCCCCGGCTCACCCTGCTCACCGGGGTCGCCCCGCCGCCGGGCTGGCTGGGCAAGCCGCGGTCGCTGCTCGCCCAGCGGGGGCGTGCCGGGGGCTGCGGATCGTGGTGCTGGACGACGGATCGACCGACGGCACCGCCGAGGTGGTGCGCGCGGTGGCCGATGACGACCCCCGGCTCACCCTGCTCACCGGGGTCGCCCCGCCGCCGGGCTGGCTGGGCAAGCCGCACGCCTGTCACCAGCTCGCCGGCCGGCCGATCCGACGGCCACCGCGCTGGTCTTCGTCGACGCCGACGTGGAGCTCACCCCGTACGCCGTGGCGGCGGCGGTCACCGAGCTGCGCGCCGCCGGGGCGACGCTGCTGTCGCCGTACCCCCGGATCCTGGTGGCCTCGGTCGCCGACCGGTTGGTACAGCCGCTGCTGCAGTGGTTGTGGGCTGACCTTCCTGCCGCTGCGGGCGATGGAGCGCTCGCCGCGGCCGTCGCTGGCCGCGGCGGGCGGGCAGTTCCTGGTCGTCGACCGGGCGGGCTACCAGCGGGCCGGCGGGCACGCCGCGGTGCGCGACAGGGTCCTGGAGGACATCGAACTGGCCCGCGCGATCAAGCGCGCCGGCGGGCGGGTCGCCCTCGCCGACGGCTCCCGGCTGGCGCGGTGCCGGATGTACGAGAACTGGCCGCAGCTGCGCGACGGCTACAGCAAGTCGCTCTGGGCCTCGTTCGGTCACCCGGTGGCGGCGGCCACGGCGGTGGCCTGCTGCTCCTGCTCTACACCGCGCCGGCCGCTGTGGCCCGTGGGCGGGCTGGTCGCCCGGGCGCCGGTGGTGGCGGCCGGCGGGCTGGTCGGCTACCTGCTGGGGGTCGCCGGCCGGGTGGTCAGCGCCCGGGCGACCGGGGGTCGGTGGTGGCCCGACGCGCTCGCACACCCCGTGTCGGTCGTGGTCCTCGGTTGGCTGACCCTGCGGTCGTACCATCTGCGGAAGCGGCAACGTCTGTCCTGGCGAGGCCGCCCGGTCAGCTAGGAGGGCGCGGCATGGCGCGCATCGTGGTCATCGGCGCCGGGGTGGGTGGGCTGGCCACCGCCGCCCGGCTGGCCGCCACCGGACACCAGGTCACCGTCTTCGAACGGGCCGACACCGTGGGCGGGAAGCTGGGCCGGTACGTGCACGACACCCCGGCCGGGTCGTTCCACTTCGACACCGGCCCGAGCCTGCTCACCCTGCCCGAGGTCTTCGCCGACCTGTTCGAGGCGACCGGGGCGAAGCTGGACGAATACCTCGACCTGGTTCCGCTGGACCCGATCGTCCGGCACGTCTTCCCCGGCGGCGGCCCGACCCTCGACTCCTGCGCCGACCCGGCGGTCTTCGCCGACCGGATCGGGACGGCCCTCGGCGACCGGGCGGCGGCCGACTGGCAGCGGCTCTGGCGCCGGGCCGCCCGGGTGTGGGAAGCCTCCAACCGGGACATCCTGCGCCGCCGCATCGACTCCCCGCTGGACCTGGCGTCGCTGGCCTGGCGCCTCGGCGACCTGGCCGCCATCGCGCCCGGGCGGACCCTGCGCGGGCTGGGCCGCCGGCACCTGACCGACCCGCGGCTGCGGATGCTGCTGGACCGGTACGCCACCTACACCGGCGCGACCCGCGCCGGGCGCCGGCCGCACTGGTGGCGGTCCCCTACGCCGAGCTCACCTTCGGCGGCTGGTACCTGCGCGGCGGGCTGGGCACCCTCGCCGACGCGCTGCTCACCCGCTGCCTGGACCTCGGCGTGGTGGTGCAGACCGGCACCACGGTCACCCGGATCGACGCCGCGGGCGGCCGGGTCACCGGGGTACGCCTCGCCGGCGCCGCCGCGCCGGCACCGGCCGACGTGGTGGTCGCCAACGTCGACGCGCTCACCGTCTACCGGGACCTGCTGCCCAGCCCGCGCCGGCTGGCCGGGCTGACCGACCGCAGCCTGGCCGGGTTCGTGCTGCTGCTCGGCGTCGCCGGTGACTCCGGGCTGGCCCACCACAACGTCTTCTTCCCGGGCGACCACGACGCCGAGTTCGACGCGGTCTTCGGCGACCCGGGGCGGGGCGTCCGGGCCCGGCCGGCCGTCGACCCGACCGTCTTCGTCACCGTCGCCGACGACCCGATGGTCCGCCCGGACGGACACGAGGCGTGGTTCGTGCTGGTCAACGCCGCGCGGCACGGCACCGCCACGTCGGCCGTGGACTGGCGTCGGCCGGGACTGGCCGAGGCGTACGCGGACCGGATCCTGGACGTGCTGGCCGAACGCGGCGTGGACGTACGGGACCGGCTGCTGTTCCGCGAGATCCGTACCCCCGCCGACCTGGACGCCGCCACCGGCGCGCCCGGCGGAACGATCTACGGCACCGCCGGTGGGCTGCTCCGCCCCGCCAACCGGGGTCCGGCGCACGGGCTGTTCCTGGTCGGCGGCTCCAGCCACCCGGGCGGCGGCCTGCCGATGGTGACCCTCTCCGCGCAGATCGTCGCCGAGGAGATCGGCCCCGCCTGGTAGCCGGCCCGGCCCGGCGGGCCCGGCTCACCTAAGGACGACGGACGGCTCAGCTCGATCAGCGCGCCCCTCAGCCGGCGTCGATCAGCGCACGGCGCACGGCGGAGAGCAGCTGGCCCAGGCCGAAACCGGCCAGCAGCACCCAGACGGCGGTCGCCATGGTGATGGTGCCGGCGGTCAGGTCCGGGTCGATCAGCCCGGCCAGCCCGGCGACCAGCAGACCGACCAGGGCCACCGACACCCGGGTCGGACGCTCCCCCACCGTCACCGCGCCGATCTCCCGCATCCCGGCCGAGACCGCCCGGGCCCGGACGTACTCGTGCAGCCAGGACAGCCCGCCGCCGGCGGCCACCAGCGCGCCGGGCGCCCCGATCAGCCAGAACCCGGCCAGCCAGGCGGCCTCACCGAGCCGGTCGGCCAGTGAGTCGTAGACGTAGCCGAGCCGGGTCGTGCGGTTCGTCGCCACCGCCACCGCCCCGTCGACGCTGTCCGCCACCGAGGCGAGCAGCACGAACAGCGCCCCGATGATCGGGCCGTTCGACCCCCGTACGGCGAACAGCGGCACGCAGAGGCAGAGCAGCACCCCGGCCGCGGTGACCGCCGTCGGGGTGACCCGGAGCCGGCCCAGGATGTAGCCGAGGTGGTAGGCGAAGCGCAGCCAGGCACGCACCACCGGCGCGGCCACCCGAGGGTCGAAGCCGCCGTGCAACCGCGCCCACGCGGTCGCGTACTCGTCCCAGTTCAGCTGGGTGCCCGCCACGGATCAACCGTCACGGTGGGGTGCGGATGTCGCGGATCGTGCCCTCACACCCGTACGCCGACCTGAAGGTTCTGCCAGACCTCCCGGGTCGCGGTGGACCGGTTGAGGGTGATGAAGTGGATGCCCGGCACGCCCTCGTCGAGCAGCCGCCGGCACATCTCGCTGGCCTGCTCGACGCCGAGCCGGCGCACCGCCTCCGGATCGTCGGCGACCCTGTCGAACCGCTCGGCAAGCGCGGCCGGGAAGGGCGCGCCGGAGAGCTGCACGGACCGCTCGATGGTGCTCAGCTGGGTCACCGGCATCACCCCGGCCAGGATCGGGGTGTCGCAGCCGGCGGCGGCGACCCGGTCCCGCAGGCGGAGGTATTCCTCGGCGTCGAAGAACATCTGGGTGATCGCGAACTCGGCGCCGGCCCGGCACTTGCGGACGAAGTAGTCGGTGTCGCTGGCCACGTCGACCGACCGGGGGTGCTTGTACGGGAAGGCGGCCACGCCGACGCTGAAGTCACCGGCGTCGCGGACCAGCCGGACCAGGTCCTCGGCGTAGTGCACGCCCTCGGGGTGGGCGATCCACTCCCCGCCCGGGTTGCCGGGCGGGTCGCCCCGCACGGCCAGCACGTTGCGCACCCCGACGCCGGCGAGCCGGCCGATGACGTGCCGCAGCTCGGCGACGGAGTGGTTGACCGCGGTCAGGTGCGCCATCGGCAGCAGGGTCGTCTCGGTGGCGATCCGCTCGGTGACCGCGACGGTGGTGTCCCGGGTCGAGCCGCCCGCGCCGTAGGTGATCGAGACGAACGACGGGCGCAGCGACTCCAGCTCGCGGATCGCCTGCCAGAGCAGCCGCTCGCCCTGCTCGGTCTTGGGCGGGAAGAACTCGAACGAGAAGGTCGGCTGGCACTCACGGATCAGCTCCCCGATAGCCGGCTGCGGGGGAAGGACCGAGGGAAGACCGAGCGCCACCCCCCGACTCTAGCGGGCGGCGCACGCCGTACCCAGGATCTTCCCATCCCGCGACCGACGCGCCGTCGCGCCCCGGCTCGGCGGGACCCCTCCCGGCGTGGCACCCGGACCACCGCCCGGTGGCCGCCCGGGCCCGGAAAGCGTCGTACCCCGGGGGTATCCATGACCCCAACGCGGGGTGGGGCGGTCGGAGGCCGGCCCGGGGGGCACGCGCGGGGGTCAGCATCTCCATCGGCGGTGCGCGGTCCGTCCAGCCGGGCGGCTCGGGCTCGCCGCCGCGCCGACCCCCGGAGGACCGATGACCCCGCCCCCGCCACCCAGGCCCGCAGCTGCTCGGGCCTGCTGCTCGCCCAGCTGCGGCTGGCCCGCTGCTGGAGCCAGCAGCGGCTCGCCGCGGAACTCTGCGCCGCCTCCGGCGTGCCGACGCTCAGCCGGAACGAGATCTCCCGCTGGGAGCGGCAACTGCGCGTCCCCGG